>CAMQPJ010000018.1 GCA_947003675.1 uncultured Collinsella sp.
ACTTTGAGGAGGCGGCGCGTCTGCGCGATGCCGTCGTTCAGATTCGGGCGATGCTTGAGGGCGCATCTGAGGACGAAACGATCGAGCGTTTGCGTTCGCAGGCTCGCAAGGGTTCTGCCTTTGCTTCGGGCAGAAAACGCCAGGGTGCAAGATTCAGGAAGTAGCGAACAGGCCCCGAGTTCCCTGTGGAGCTCGGGGCCTGTGTCGTTTGGACGCGGGAGTTCGTGCACTAGAGGTCTGCTATCAGCGCCTCAGCGCAACGGATGCCATCGGTGGCGGCACTCATGATGCCGCCGGCATATCCGGCACCCTCGCCGCAAGGGTAAAGGCCCGGAGTCGACACGGCGTGGCATGTTCGATCGCGGGTGACGGTGACCGGGGAGCTCGAACGCGTCTCCACGCCAGTGAGGACCGCATCGGGGCGGTCATAGCCACGCAGTTTCTTACCGAGCAGGGGGATTCCCAAACGAAGCGATTCGACGATATGCTGCGGGAGGGCATCGTCGATCGCCGTCCAGGTCACGCCAAGTGGATAGGTCGGTTTTACCTTTCCGGGTGCCGTGCTGGCGCGTCTAGCAAGGAAATCTCCGACGAGCTGTGCCGGCGCGTTCCAGTTGGAGCCGCCCAGGCGATAAGCGGCTCGCTCGCAGGCGCGCTGGAGCTCAATGCCTGCGAGCGGATCATCGCCGGGAAGGTCGTCAGGTGTGACGTTAACGAGTAAGGCGGCATTCGCGTTGCGCCCGTCGCGGGCATTGAGGCTGGCGCCGTTGACGCACAGATGGCCTTGCTCGGAAGAGGCCGCGACAACCTGTCCTCCGGGGCACATGCAAAACGAGAACACACTGCGGCCGTTGGGGAGATGGGCGACAAGCTTGTAGGGGGCTGCTCCGAGTGCCGGGTGCCCCGCCGAAGGGCCATATTGGGCACGGTCGATGTCGCGCTGAGGATGCTCGATGCGCACACCCATGGCAAAGGTCTTTTGCGCGAGGGCAACGTTATGTTCTTTGAGAAGCTCGAATACGTCGCGGGCGGAATGGCCGCAGGCGAGAATGAGGTGCTTTGTGGCGATTGTCTCGCTTGTGGTTTCTTGGGGCGGTTGGACATCGACGCCGGTGATGGCGCCAGATCCATCGGTTCGAATATTGACGAGCCTTGTTCGATAGCGGACGGTTCCACCGAGCTGCTCGATGCGCTGGGAAATGTTGGTGACGACGGTGGGGAGGATGTCGGAGCCAATGTGCGGCTTGGCGTCCCACAGGATGTCGCGAGGTGAGCCAGCTTCGACGAAGGTCTCAAGAATCAGCCGATGGGCAGGATTCTTGGTTCCCGTGTTGAGCTTGCCGTCCGAGAAGGTCCCTGCGCCGCCCAGGCCAAATTGGATATTGCTGTCGGGGTCGAGGATACGCTCCTTAAGAAAGAGATCAATCGCTTCCGAGCGGCGAAGCGCGGGGTCGCCGCGCTCGATGAGCAGGGGTTTAAGGCCCGCTTCGGCAAGGGTCAGGGCGGCGAAGAGACCGGCGCAACCGGCGCCGACAACGACGGGACGCCCCTTGGGTGCATTTGGGACAGGGTTGGGGAATGAAGGAGCCTCGCCGTCTACCATGCGGATGCGCGAGCGGTCGCACTCGGCGACGCGGTCGACCACCTCCTGCTCGAGTCGGGAGCTTGTCAGCTCGACTCGAAAGCTCAAAATAAAATGGACATCTCGCTTTTTACGGGCGTCGATTGACTTGCGATGGAGCTCAATGGCTTTAATCTGGGAATCCTCGCATCGCAGGGCTCGTTTGACGGCGCGTCTACCAATAGCAAGGCAGGCGGTTTCGTCGCCGGCCTCATCGAGTGACGCGTGGACTTGGGTGATTTCGATCATCGAGGTCTCCTTAGATGCAAGAAAGAGGCCGCCCGGTGTCCCAGACGGCCCGAATGCGTTTTGATTATAGACTGCGCGGCTATAGGCTGCTTGCAGCGCGAATACCCGAGATCCAAGCCCATGCAAGGTTGAAACCGCCGCAATCGGCATCGATGTCGAGCGCCTCGCCACAGATGTAAAGTGGGGCGTCTGCCGCGTTGCTCACGCAGAGGTTGGGAGCTGAGACGCTCTCGATGGGCACGCCGCCGCGCGTGACCTGGGCCGAACGCTCCTCTGTCGTTCCCTCGACGAGCATCTTAAAGTGCTTGAGGATTGAGACCAGATGGATGACGTCGTACGACCCGGGGTGGCACTGTTCGAATGCGGTGCAGACAACGTGAGAGAACTGCGGGGCGAGCATGCCGTCGAGCCAGCGGGGGTCGCGGGGTGAAAAGCCGCCGAGCAACGCAACTCGCTGGCTGAGCATATCGAGCAACTCGTCTTTGGAGAGGTCGGGAAAAACGTCGAGCAGAATCGTGTCGCCGCGCTGGACGCGACGGGAGAGGTTAAAGGCGGCAACGCCCGAGATGCCAAAGGTTCGGAAGAGCACTTCGCCGTCTTCGCGCCAGAGCTCCTCGTGATTGCGGGTGAGCGTCAAACGGGCGCGGACGCGCAGGCCATCCAGTGTCTTAAGCGCAGTCTGGTCGCCGAAGACTGATGCCGACACAGGGCAGAGGACGGGATGCTGCGGTGTGAGGGAAAGATTGAACGTCTTCGCGATTTCGACAGGGTTGCCGCCCGTAGCGATAATTACGGCCTTTGCCTGCAGCGTCTCGTTCGTGCGAGGGGTGTCGGCGAGCGCCTTCCGAAGCGAGCGGACCTCCGATTTTCGGTCGTCGTGCTTTTTTGCCTTGAGTGCTCGCGCGGGACGGTCTATTTGGAGTGCCCAGCCCTCGGGGGCTTTGAATGCCGAGGCAACGTTTGCTCCACAAATCAAGGTGATACCCAGGCGGTTGCAAGCGTTGAGAAGCGCATCGCGCACCGATTCGGCACGAAGGGAGCGCGGATACAGCCGGCCCTCCTCGGAGGTCGTCATGATGCCCAGCGAGGAGAAGAAACTGCCGAGCTCTTGCTCGGGCTGGGGACCCATGACGGATTCGACGAATGCGGGGCGGTTGTACCGCTGGAAATCAATTGATTCGTTGGAAAGGTTGCAGCGGCCGTTGCCGGTCGCAAGGAGTTTAAGGCCGCAGGCAACATCGCGCTCAACGATGCAGGCGCTTTTGCCTGCGCGTGCGGCCGTAATGGCGGCGGCGAGACCCGAGGCCCCGCCGCCGATTACCAAGACGTCATAGGAGGCGTTTGCGTTCACTTAGGCCTCGGCGGTCTCGTGCGGGGCAATGGCCTCGACGGCAGAGACGGCTTGGGGCAGCATACCGTCGGGCAGTGCGGTCTCAACCTCGCCCTTGTCGCAAGCCTCGGCGAGTGCCGGATTGATGGGAAGCTGCCCTAGGATCTCGAGGTTGTAACGCTCGGCGACCTCGGGGAGCTTGCTCTTGCCAAAGACTTCGATCTTCTTGCCGCAATCGGGGCACTCGATATAGCTCATGTTTTCGACGATTCCCAAAATGGGCACGTTCATCTTCTCGGCCATGTTGACCGCCTTGGCGACAATCATCGAGACCAGATCCTGCGGGCTCGTGACGATGACGATGCCATCGACGGGCAGCGACTGGAAGACCGTGAGGGCGACGTCGCCCGTTCCCGGAGGCATGTCGACCAGCAGGTAGTCGATGGGGCCCCATGAGGTTTCGCTCCAGAACTGCCTGATGGCACCCGCGATAACCGGACCGCGCCAGAGGACGGGGTCGGTTTCGTTTTGGAGCAGCAGGTTAGAGCTCATAACCTTGACGCCGTGCTCGGAGATTTCGGGCAGCATAAGGTTGCCGAGGGCATGGACGTGACGTCCGCTCATACCGAACATCTTAGGGATAGAGGGGCCGGTAATATCGGCATCGAGGACGCCGACCTTGTGACCGTGGCGGGAAAGCTCCGTGGCGATGGCGCCGGTGACGAATGACTTGCCGACGCCGCCCTTGCCGGAAAGCACAGCGATAACGCGCTTGACCTCGGACAGCGTATTTTCCTCAAATTGCGACGGCGACGTTTGCCCGCCGGCTGCCTGTGCGTGCTCGCAGCCCATGTTTGACTCCTTTGTATATGTTGGGGCCGGAGCCCCGCGGTGTGACACGAGCGTCATTGTACCCTCGTTTGCGAGCGGGAGTCATTTATGATGCGTGGTAGGCGATCGACAGTATTCGAAAGTACGGACCGAGCGTGCGGCCTGCGGCGTCAGACAACGCAAAAGGTCTGCGAATCTTGTATTACGAACATCTGTGCGCGTCGAGTGCGCTAAACTCATCGTCAGTGTGATTTGAAGTTGTAGGAGGCAAGGAGCTTCCATGTCTGATTCTTCTATCGTTATTCGCGGCGCGCGCGAGCATAACCTGCGCGATATCGATGTTTCCATTCCGCGTGACCAGCTCGTGGTCATAACCGGTCTTTCCGGATCGGGCAAGAGCTCACTGGCGTTCGATACCATCTATGCCGAGGGCCAGCGCCGTTACGTCGAGAGCCTTTCGAGCTATGCGCGTCAGTTTTTGGGCCAGATGGACAAGCCCGATCTGGACTCGATTGACGGCCTGTCGCCGGCTGTGTCGATCGATCAGAAGACAACGTCCAAAAACCCACGCTCGACGGTGGGCACCGTAACCGAGATTTACGACTATCTGCGTCTGCTGTTTGCTCGCGTGGGAACGCCGCACTGTCCTGAGTGCGGTCGCGTCATTGAGCGCCAGACGACCGATCAGGTCGCCGATAAGGTGCTGGCGGCGGGGGAGGGCCGTCGCGCGTTTGTGTTGGCGCCGGTGGTTCGTGGACGCAAGGGCGAATATGCCAAGCTGTTTGAGGACCTGCGTGCGGAGGGCTTTAGCCGTGTGCGCGTCGACGGCGAGGTGCGCTCGCTTGACGACCCTATCGACCTGGACAAGAAGTTCAAACACGACATTGAGGTCGTGGTCGACCGTATCGTGATTCGAGAGAACTCCCTGGGTCGCATTGCCGAGTCCGTTGAGCAGGCGACGGCACTGGCGCACGGTAACGTGAACGTGTACATGCTGCCCGACCGCGACGCTCCCGAGGGAACCGAGGGCGAGCTGCTGGAGTATTCGCTGGCACTGGCGTGCCCGGAGCACGGGCATTCCATCGACGACCTGCAGCCGCGCGATTTCTCGTTCAACGCGCCCTATGGTGCATGTCCCGAGTGCGATGGCCTGGGCTTTAAAAAGACAGTCGATGCCGAGGCGCTGATTGAAGACCCCTCAAAGTCGATTGCCGACGGAGTTTTTGGCAGCCTGTTCGGCAATTCCAACTATTATCCGCAGATTTTTGCTGCGGTCTGCAAACACTTTAAGGTGAGTGCCGATACGCCATGGGAGGACCTGCCCCCGCGGGTGCGTCGTGCGTTTTTGGATGGCATGGGCGACACGAAGATTTCGGTCGACTATCAAAAGCTCGATGGGCGTCGCAGCCAGTGGGACACTAAGTTCTCGGGCGTGCGCAACATCCTGTACGAGCGCTACAACGAGACGACGAACGAGAACACCAGAGCTCGCTTGGAGAAATACATTCGCGAAGAGCCATGCTCGAGCTGTCACGGTGCTCGCCTGCGTCCCGAGATGCTTGCCGTCACCGTGGGCGGCAAGTCCATTTACGATGTCTGCTGCCTGTCGTGTCGCGAGTCGCTCGAGTTTTTTGAGGGCCTGGAGCTTACCGAGCGTCAGCAGTTTATCGGCGGGCGCATCGTCAAGGAAATCCTGGAGCGCCTGCGTTTTCTGGTCGATGTCGGACTCGACTATCTGACGCTCGATCGCGCCTCGGCGACGCTTTCCGGCGGTGAGGCCCAGCGCATTCGCCTGGCAACGCAGATCGGCGCCGGCCTCATGGGCGTTCTGTACATTCTGGACGAGCCGTCGATCGGTCTCCACCAACGCGATAACGAGCGCCTGATCAAGACGCTCGAGCGCTTGCGCGATATCGGTAATACCGTTATCGTCGTCGAGCACGACGAAGATACAATTCGCGCTGCCGACTACGTGATCGATATGGGTCCCGGTGCGGGCGTTAACGGCGGAAACGTGGTCGCCGCGGGAACGCCTGCCGATATCATGGCGTGCCCCGATTCCATGACGGGTGCCTATTTGACCGGCAAGCGGATGATCCGCGTGCCCGATGAGCGCCGCAAGCCCGGCCGCGGCTGTCTTAAGATCACGGGCGCCCGCGCTAACAACCTCAAAAACGTTACCGCCAAGATTGAGTTCGGTACGCTCACAGTCGTTACCGGTGTTTCGGGATCGGGCAAGAGCTCCCTGGTCACCGATACGATTGCGCCCGCGCTTACGAATGCCATCCATCGTTCGACGCGTCCCGTGGGGCCGTACAAGAAGATTGAGGGCATCGAGTGCATCGATAAGGTAATCGATATCGACCAGTCGCCGATCGGTCGTACGCCGCGTTCGAACCCTGCGACCTATATTGGCCTGTGGGATGATCTGCGTGCGCTATTTGCAAGCACGCCGGAGTCGAAGGCGCGCGGCTACTCGCCGGGACGTTTCTCCTTTAACGTAAGCGGCGGTCGCTGCGAGGCGTGCAAGGGCGATGGCCAGATCAAGATCGAGATGCACTTCCTTCCCGATATCTATGTCCCCTGTGAGGTATGTGGCGGCAAGCGTTATAACCGCGAGACACTCGAGGTTACCTACCGCGGCAAGACAATCTCGGACGTGCTCGACATGAGTGTCACCGAAGCGCTGGCTTTCTTTGGGAATATCCCGCAGATTAAGCGCAAACTGCAGACCCTATATGACGTGGGTCTGGGCTACGTGAGCTTGGGCCAGCCCGCTACGACGCTTTCGGGCGGCGAGGCACAGCGCGTGAAGCTCGCTAAGGAGCTTCATCGTCGTCAGACAGGCAAGACGTTCTATATTTTGGACGAGCCCACAACCGGCCTTCATTTTGAGGATGTTCGCCAGCTGCTCGACGTGTTGCAGCGCCTGGTCGATGCGGGCAACACGGTTCTGGTGATCGAGCACAACCTTGATGTCATCAAGGTTGCCGACCGCCTGATCGATATGGGCCCCGAGGGCGGCAATGGCGGCGGAACCGTCGTGGTCTCAGGCACGCCCGAGCAGGTCGCGGCATGTTCGCAGAGCTACACGGGCAAGTTCTTGGCGCCGCTGCTCAAGCGTGACCGTGAGCGTCAGGCGCAGCTCGACGCGCAGTAAAGAGACGTTGTAGTACCGACGCGCCACCGATTCCTTCTGATTCGGTGGCGCTTCTGTGTGTCGAGATGGCATATGCGGCGGAATTGGCCCTATACTTAATCCTTGCGTCGCTCTGCGAGGGAAAGGATGTGCCATGGCAAAGGCTGTTAAGACGCCAAAAACCAATGCGATGCGCGAGCTGGAAAGCGCCGGCATCTCCTATGTTCTCCATACGTACGAAGACGATGGCGATGAATCGTCAGGTCTGGGCGTCGCGATTTCCGAGCAGCTTGGCGAGGAGCCCGGTCAGGGATTTAAAACCCTGGTCTGCACGACGCCGTCCAACGACCATGTCGTGTGCTGCATTCCCGTTGCCGACGAGCTCGACCTCAAGGCCGCCGCGCGCGCCGCAGGCGAAAAGTCGCTGACCATGATGCATGTCAAAGATTTGCTTGCCGCGACGGGGTATGTCCGCGGCGGTTGCAGCCCGGTCGGTATGAAAAAGCGCTTCCGGACGCTGATCGATGAGACATGCGTCCTTTGGGATACCATTTTTATCTCGGGTGGCAAGCGCGGCTATCAGCTTGAGCTTGCTCCCGATGACTTAGTTGCATTTTGCGGGGCGACGGTTGCCCCGATCACGAGAGAGGACTGAGCGATGCCGCAGGAAGAATCAAAGCGCGGAGCTCACTTTGCAAAAGGGTCGGCTCCTCAGGCGCCCGCGCCCGAGGCTGCTTCGTTCGATAACGAGATTCGAAACGCCTGGTCCGCTGCCGCTGACCCGGGCGAGACGGCCGTGTACTTGCGTGCCGCCGGTGCCGGCACGGCGCTTCCCCGTACGGTTCTTTCTTCGGCTCGTCCCGATGAGACGGCTGTCTTTTTGGCCGCCGCTCAATCGAGCGCCAGCGTGACGCCGGTCGCCTCCGAGGCTCCTCGTGTGCCGCGTCCCGATGAGACGGCGGTGTTTTTGATGGCAGCCCAGGGAAAGAGCATGCCGCAGAGCGCTCCTGTCGCTCGTTCCGCCAAGCCCGCGGTTCATGATGATGACGAGCCGCTTCTTTCGGATGACGAATGGTCGCCGCTTGGTTCGACCGATCCCGTCGAGGGCGTGGCCATCGACGGTGATGACGACTGGGACCCTCTGTCGTTTTCTGCCCGAACCGTCGCCGCCAAAGAAGTTGACACGGTGTTTGGCGACCATGCCATATTCGATGATGATGCCGTATCCGGTAACAACATGCCGAACAGCGATGACGCCGCACCTGCTGATGACGCCGTTTTGGTTGACGATCCCTTTGCGATGACCGGCTCCTTTACCGTCGTGGACAATTTGCCGCCACAAGATGAGGTTCATGAGGACTCTCAGGACGACGTAGACGATATGGGTTCGTCGGACTACTCCACGGTTGGTCGTTCTGCTGGCCTCATGACCGCGCTGACCATCGTGTCGCGCGTCACCGGGTTTATCCGCACGTGGGCCATGGCGGCCGCCATCGGCATGTCGCTGCTCTCGTCCTCCTATCAGGTTGCCAACAACCTGCCCAACATGCTTTACGAGCTCGTGATGGGCGGCATGCTCGTTACGGCGTTTTTGCCGGTGTATATGGGCGTGAGGCGCGAGCAGGGCCGCGAGGCATCGAACGAGTATGTCGGCAATCTGCTCGGTATTCTGCTTCTGCTGCTGGGCGGTATCTCGCTGCTGGGCACCGTGTTTGCTCCCGGCTTTATTTGGACGCAGTCGTTCCTTTCGGGCGATGGCGGCAGCATGGATACCGCTGCGTTCATGTTCCGCTTCTTTGCTATCCAAATTCTGTTTTATGGCTTGGGCTCGGTGTTCTCGGGCGTTCTCAACGCACATCGCGACTACTTCTGGTCGACGTTTGCCCCGGTTCTCAACAATGTCATCGTTATCGCCAGCTTTATGGGCTTTGCTCCCGTGTCTGCACAATTTGGCGAGCAGGTCGGTATTATCTTGATCGCAGCCGGTACGACCCTCGGCGTCTTTGTCCAGATGGCCTGCCAGATTCCCGCGCTTGGCAAGCATGGCGTGCATCCTCATATCCATATCGACTTTAAGGACCCCGCGCTGCGACAGACGATTGCGCTTGGTATCCCGACGCTGCTCGCCACGGTGTGCATGTTTGTCTCGACTTCCATTACCAATGCCGCCGCGCTGGTGGTGCAGCCCGAGACCGGCCCTTCCGTCATCGCATATGCGCGCCTGTGGTATACGCTGCCCTATGCGCTGATCGCTGCCTCGCTTTCGACGGCACTCTATACCGAACTCTCCCACGATGCACAGGAGAAGGATTACGACAGCGTCCGCACGGGCATTTCGCGCGGTGTCGCCCAGATGCTCTTCTTCCTGATTCCGTTTGCGATGTACCTGATCGTCTTCGCCCGTCCGCTCAACATGATCTACTGCGCCGGCAAGTTCGATGAATCCGGTGTGGCGCTGGTGTCGGAGTTCCTTATCTATCTGGCACTTTCCCTGCCGCTCTACGGCGTGGTCGTGCTGATGCAGAAGAGCTTCTCGGCCCTGCTCGATATGAAACCTTATAGCCGCTATTGCCTGTACTCCGCTATCGGCCAGGCCGGTTCGGTTCTGCTGTTTGGCGTGGTGCTGGGCTACGGTATGCCGGCAATTGCGCTTTCGCACGTCGTTGACTACGTGGTCTTGGTCGGATGCTCACTGTGGTGGCTGCGCCGTCGTCTGCATGGACTTCAGGTCAAGTCTATCCTGCACGGCGGTTTCTTCGGCCTATTGTTCGGTGGCTTGGGCGCTGCCGCGGGCGCCGGCGTCATGTGGGCACTTGAGCACTTTGTCGGACTGCTTGGCGGCTCGATCCTCATTACCCTGGGCTACGTTTGTGTTGCAGGCGTCGTCTCGCTCGCCGTGACTTTTGGCCTTGCCTTTGTCTTTAAGATGCCCGAGGTCTCGGCGCTGCTTCGTCGCGAGTAGGTGCGTGTGGCAGGTCACGACAACATTCCAACACTTGCCGAGCAGGTTTCGCGCGTTCCCACGCAACCCGGCTGCTACCTTTGGAAAGATGCCAAGGGCGATGTCATCTATGTGGGCAAGGCAAAAAACTTGCGTGCCCGTATGCGTCAATACGTGACGCTGCAGGACGAGCGTCAAAAGATCCCGCTCATGATGCAGCTGGTGGCGAGCTTCGACTATATCGTGGTGGAGACCGAGCACGAGGCATTGGTGCTCGAGCGCAATCTGATCGGCCAGTACCATCCGTACTTCAACGTCGACCTTAAGGACGATAAGAGCTATCCCTTTATCGCCATTACTAAGAGCGACTTGTTTCCGGCTATTAAATACACGCGAGAGCGTCATAAACCGGGAACGCGCTATTTTGGCCCCTATACCGATAGCCGCGCGGCGCGTGAGACCATCGATACGCTACGCAAGGTTATTCCTATTTGCTCGGCATCCTGTGCGGAATGGCGCCGCTGCCGCCGCATCGTCGAATCTCATAAGGGCGAAGAAGACATCGTCAATATGATTTGCGCGCAAAACGGGCGCCCCTGCTTTGACTACCATGTCGGGCGCGGGCCGGGCGCATGCGTCGGCGCGATTTCGCCTGCCGACTATGCCAAGAACGTCAAGCGTGTCGAACGTTTCTTGTCGGGCCATCGCAAGGATGTCGTCGACGAGCTCACGTCCGAGATGACGGAGGCAGCCGAGGCGCTCGATTTTGAGCGTGCGGCGCGCGTCAAGCGTCGCCTGGAAGTCATTAGGGGCCTGGACGATCGCCAACAGGTCGTTTTTCCATCAAGCGTCGATATCGACGTCATCGGCTTCTATCGCGAAGAGACTATCTCTGCCGCCTGTGTCTTTGTCGTTCGCGAGGGCCGAACGGTTCGAACTTGTGAGTTCATCCTCGATAAAGGCCTGGATGTCGACGAGGGAGAGCTTCAATCGGGCTTTCTTAAGCGCTATTACGACGAGACGGCCGATATTCCAGCCGAGATCAATCTCTCTGTCGAGCTTGAGGATGCCGAAGCGTTGGGGGAGTGGCTTGCGGCCAAGCGCGAACGCTCTTGCCATCTCCATAGGCCGCAGCGCGGCGAAAAGCACCGCCTGCTCGATATGGCTTCCAAAAATGCGCGCCATGCCCTCATGCGCTACATGATGCGCACGGGGTATGCTGACGATCGCACCAATCAGGCGCTCCTGGAGCTCGAAAGTGCGCTGGCGCTGCCTGCGCCGCCGTTGCGCATCGAGTGTTTCGACATCTCGACGTTGCACGGCACCTTTACCGTCGCTTCGATGGTGGTATTTACCAACGGCCGTGCCGACAAGGGCCAGTATCGTCGCTTTAAAATTCAGGCCGAGTTGGACGAGGCGAACGACTTCGTATCGATGTCCGAGGTCCTGGGGCGCCGCTATGCTCCCGAGCGCATGGCGGACGAGCGTTTTGGCTCACGCCCCGATTTGCTCGTTGTCGATGGCGGCAAGCCGCAATTGACCGCTGCAATTAAGCAACTTGAGGCGCTTGGCCTCGATATACCAGTTTGTGGCTTGGCAAAGGCCGATGAGGAAGTTTTCGTGCCGTGGGACGAGACTCCCGTCGTGCTGCCGACCGGCTCCGCTTCGCTTTATCTGATCAAGCAGGTTCGCGATGAATCCCACCGATTTGCGATTACCTTCCACCGCGAGTTGCGCGATAAGGCTATGACGGTTTCGGTGCTTGACGACGTTCCGGGCGTGGGACCCACCAGAAAACGTGCCATTATGCGCCATTTTGGCTCGATGAAGCGTTTACGCGCAGCAAGCGAGCAGGAGATTGCAGAAGTTCGAGGCGTTCCGGCTGATGTCGCCAAAGCGGTCCACGAGGCACTTGTTGCATGGAATGCCGAACGCGCCCAGGCATCTGCCAACCGATCCGAAAACTAAACGCGCTTCTAAACAACTGATATACATGATTGGTCAATTTTCAATCATTTGTTTCGCGGTGATTACCTGCCGATTTCGGGTTTTATTAACGCTAAAACGTTTGACTAGCCATGGTGAACAACACTGCTATCCTGCGGGTTGACGAAGACTGATATCTCACCTCGTCGATACATACTGTCTGTCGAATCATTTGTCAATGAATTCGGTGAACGGTAGTAAATACCGTTCAAGCGTATGTATGTAT
>CAMQPJ010000019.1 GCA_947003675.1 uncultured Collinsella sp.
CTGGCTCCCCGGGTAGGACTCGAACCTACAACAGCGCGGTTAACAGCCGCGTGCTCTACCATTGAGCTACCGAGGAATAGGTGCGTGCTCTCAAGCAACGAAATTAATTATACGGACGATTGGACGAAGGGCAAGAACTTTTTTGAGAATTTTTCCGACCTAGTCATTGGGGACGTTCTTAAACGACTAGTCATTCAAGAACGTCCCCAATGACTACATGAAAGCGCCCCCGAGCGGATGTACCTGAGGGCGCTTCTTGCTTGACTAGCTTTCGATGTAGTCCTTAAGCTTGCTGCTGCGGCTGGGATGGCGGAGCTTGGCCAGGGTCTTGGACTCGATCTGGCGGATACGCTCGCGCGTGACGCCAAACTCGCGACCGACTTCCTCGAGCGTGCGGGGATGTCCGTCGACAAGGCCAAAGCGCAGCTCGATAACCTTGCGCTCGCGATCGGCAAGCGAATCGAGCACCTGAGTGAGCTGCTCCTGCAGCATGGAGAAGCTGGCGGCATCGGGCGGGACGATAGCCTGGGAGTCCTCGATGAAGTCGCCCAGCTGGGAATCCTCTTCCTCGCCAATCGGGGTCTCGAGCGACACGGGCTCCTGCGAAATCTTCTGGATCTCGCGGACGCGGTCGGCGCTCATGTCCATCTCGGCACCGATCTCCTCGGGAGTCGGGTCGCGACCCAGGTCCTGGAGGAGCTGGCGCTGCACGCGGACGAGCTTGTTGATGGTCTCGACCATGTGCACGGGAATACGGATGGTGCGGGCCTGGTCGGCAATAGCGCGCGTAATGGCCTGACGGATCCACCACGTGGCGTACGTGGAGAACTTAAAGCCCTTCTGGTAGTCGAACTTCTCGACGGCGCGGATCAGACCGAGGTTGCCCTCCTGGATCAGATCCAGGAACAGCATGCCACGGCCAACATAGCGCTTGGCGATGGAGACGACCAGACGCAGGTTTGCGCTGATGAGCGCCTGCTTGGCCTCAAGACCAACGTTCTCGATACGCGTAAGACGACGCATCTCGGCGCGCGTGAGTTCAATCTCGCCCGCATCGGCAGCCTCGAGCTTCTCGGTAGCCTCGAGACCGGCCTCGATCTTCATGGCCAGATCGACCTCTTCAGATGCGGTCAGCAGGTCGACCTTACCGATCTCCTTGAGGTACATACGAACCGGATCGCCGGTCAGCATCACCGTGGAGGCATCGATGCCGCGCACGCGCGAACGCGAACGAGACGTGCGCACGGTGCGCTTCTTCTTGCTCTTGGAAGAGCCCATCTCGGCATCGGCCTGGCGGGCCATCTTAAGCTCGTGATCGTCAAGCGAGCCGGAATCGTGCTCGTCATCGTCGAAATCATCGGTATCGTTATCGTCATCGTCGACGTCCATCGGGGCGTCGTCGTTTCCGCTCGCGGAGATAATCTGGATGCCGCTGTTGCGCAGCGCGGAATACACCGCGTTGAGCTGCTCATCAGAGACATCGATATCCTTCAGGGCGACCTGAATCTCGTCCTCGGTTACCGAAGTCCTGTTTGAGCCGTTGCCCATGAGCTTTGCAACGTAGGATTCCAGCCCAGTACCCGTGCTCTCAGTCTTTTTTGGCACAGATTCTCCCTTCGTAGTCCACAGGACTCATTACTTTAGCACACACATAGACGTCTATACCCAAAATAAAGACAGGATATAGGCGAGAATACGCTGGTTGACCACAACATCTAGGCCTGATCGGCACCCGCGGTCTCCAAACCGATCAAACGGAACGGGTCGGCCACGCCACCGATCGACTTTTGGAGCTCGCGCTGGCGCTGTGAATCTTGCACCGCCTGCACAGTCAGCACGCGACGGGCCTCATCGTCGAGTGAACGGTCCTGACGCAACTTGGCCTGCGCGGCTCGCATGCGACGTTTGATGGTGTAGAGCTCGAGCGTATCGAGCATAAAGACGATGTTCGTCTCGGTCGGGTGCTTACTCGTTGCCGAGATGCGCCCGGCGCTGACAAGCGATGCCGCCTCGGGACACACCGCGCGTGCCGCATCCATGCATGCCGCAGGATCGGTTCCCGGCGGCGTTGCCAGCACGGCCCACGCAATGGACTCGTGACGCGGGTCGACCCACTCAATAGAACAAATGCGATCGGCATACGTGCGGAACAAATCGGGGTAGCTCGTGAGCATCGTCAGCAGCTCGCGCTCCCCCGCCAGGGATTTCCGCTCCAGATCGGTCAAAACAATCGGCATCGACGGAGCTGACGCCGCGCTTGGACTATCGGCAACGGGCGCAGCGCTTTCCATTCCCGCCGGCACATCGATTGGCGGCAGGTCCTCGACGACCTCCACCGGTGCGGCCCCATAGGCATCAAGCGGAACGTAGTCGTACGGGTCCTCCTCGACCGGTGCGGACACCGGCGGCGTCGCACCCGCGGCCCAGGCACCGCGACCGGCACTGCGCGCACCAGCCGCACCGCCGCCCGAGCTTCGTCCCTGCGAACCGCCCGCGCGCTCAGCTTGCGCGCGTTGACGCTCGTAGTTCTGCTCACGCCGGCGCTCGGCATCCTCACGCTTGGCGACATCGCGAAACACGCGGCCCGAACTCGCGCGCACGGTCTCCAGGTCCAAACCCAACAGGTCGGCAATCTGGATAAAGTACGTGTCGATCATATAGCTGTCACGCAGCGGATAGATGAGCGTCAGCGCATCCTCGAGCGCCTTGGCACGACCGCCCGGTGTGGTAATGTCGCTCGACTCCTGCAGCGAACGGTAGACAAAGTCCATGAGGGGCTCGGCCGCGTCAATGCGCGCCTGAAGCTCCTGACCGCCATGCGCCGTGATGAACTCCATGGGGTCGTTACCGTCGGGCAGCACCACGCAGCGCAGGTCCATCGAATCCTGCTCGATAAACTGAATCGCGCGGCGAGCAGCCTTTTGACCGGCGGCGTCGCCGTCAAACATATAGACAATGCGCTTGGCAAAGCGGGTAAGCGTCTTTACGTGATGTTCCGTCAGCGCAGTGCCCAGCGTGGCGACGACGTTTTTGATCCCCGCCTCCCAGCAGGCGATGCAGTCGGTATAGCCCTCCACCACGATGGCGGTATCCTGCGCGACGATAAACTCCTTGGCCCAGTTAAAGCCATAGAGGTTTCGTTTTTTATGAAACACGCTCGTCTCGGCGGTGTTGAGGTACTTGGGCTGTCCATCGCCCATGATGCGCCCGCCAAAGGCGATATTGTGACCCTGTTCATCAAAGATGGGAAACATCACACGGTCGTAAAAGCGGTCCGCGAGCTGTCCGCGCCCACGGCTTACGGCCACGTTGGCGTCGATCATCTCCTGCGGGGTAAAGCCCGCCTGAGACAGGTGCGAAACCAGCGCGTTGCGACCAGGCGCAAAACCCAGGCAGTAGCGTCGGCAGACATCGCCACCCATACCGCGGCTGGCAAAGTACTCGCGCGGACGGCTGTCCTTACCGCGCATAAGCATGGTGTGGTAGAACTGAGCCGTCTCGGCGCACAGGTCATAGATGCGAGCGCGCTTGGTGCCGCGATCGCGCTGCGCGCCGGTATCGTGCAGTTCAATGCCCGCACGATCAGCCAAATAGCGGATCGAATCGGGAAAACTCAGGTTCTCGCGCTTCATGATATAGGTAAAGACGTCGCCGCCCTCGCCGCAGCCAAAGCAGTGCCACACCTGCGTAGCAGGGATAATGTGAAACGATGGGGTCTTTTCGCCATGAAACGGGCAGCAGCCCCAAAACTCATGGCCGCGGGGCTTGAGCTCAACCGTTTCCTGCACGATGGCAACCAAGTCTGACGCCGCGCGTACCTGATCTTTTTCCTCATCGCTAATCACGGATACTCACCCCCTGCTCACCCAAGTTATGACGGATATCGTCGATATTACCCTCGACGGTCGCGATAAGCTCGTCCAGGGAATCGAACACGCGAGACGGACGCAGCCAGCGCGTAAACGCCAGCGACACGGAAGCGCCATACAGGTCGCCCGCATAGCCGATCAAGTTGGCCTCGAGATGCGCCGAGGCGGCATCATCGGCATAGGTCGGCGGCAGGCCGACGTTAACGGCAGCAGGCCATACGGTATCGTCGACCAGCACCAGACCCTCATAGACGCCATCGGCAGGCACTTGGATGCCGTCGGGCACCTGGATGTTTGCCGTGGGAAAGCCCATGTCGGAGCCCTCGTGACGGCCAGCCGCCACAACGCCGCGCAGCATATAGGGACGGCCGAGAAGCTCTGCGGCCAGCTCCACATGACCCTGACCCAGCTCATGGCGGATACGCGTGGCGCAGATGGACTGCCCGTTAACGCAGAGCAGGTCGTGACCGTAAACGTCAACCCCACGCCCGGTGCCCCAGACACGCATCTCGGCAACGCCCGAAGCGCCGCCGCGGCCGAGCCTAAAGTCGCTGCCTACACGAATGGAGCGAATATCGACAACGCGCGACAACAGCGCCAGAAACCCGACATGGTCGAGTGCCGCCACGGCGGGCGTAAAGGGAACGGCCACCACCGCATCGACCCCAGTTTGAGCCAGGGCATGCAGGCGGTCGGCCGTCGTCATCAATTTTTGAGCGGGCGATGGACTTACCACGACATCCGGATCAGGATCGAAGGTGACCACGACCGCTTTGCTGCCGTGGTCATGCGCATCGCGAATAACCGCATCGATCAGCTCTTGGTGCCCACGATGTACGCCATCGAACACGCCAATGGCGATTGAAGCGGCACCCAAGAACTCGCACCCATCAAAAGCATCGGCAGAAACGATACGGGCCTCATCCAACTCACCCGCGAAAAAAATACGCGCGAGCTCGTGGGGCGCCAGCATCATCGAACACCGCCGATCGCCTGCGGAAAGACGTGCTCCATCACAAAGCGGCCGCCCTCGATACGAGCAAGCGCCTTCAATCCACCATCGAGCACCAGCGCAAACGGCGCCTTCGACGCATCGAAGTCCACAAGCGCACGCTCGACGGGAATGCGGCGGCCACAAAGCAGGTCGTCTGCAAGATTACCCGGCAAATCGACACGCGTGGCACCTAGGGCGGCGATGGGATCCAGAGCGAAACCGGCAGCGGTCTCGGCAGAGAGCTCCTCTACCGCATGACAGGCGCCAATGGAAACCACGCCGGAGGCCGTACGGCGCAGCGCGGAAATATGTGCAGCGCTATCGCAGGCACGACCCAGATCGCGAGCGAGCGCGCGAATGTAGGTGCCTTTGCTTACCGAAAACGCCACGGTCCAGACGCACGTATCGCCCTCGCCGCTCACGGCGATCAGGTCGGCGGCATAGATCTCGACGGGGCGCGGAGGCAAGTCTACCGCATTACCCTCGCGAGCACTCTTATTGGCGCGAACACCATTGACCGAGATGGCCGAAAAAGCTGGCGGCACCTGCAACTGCGGACCAAGCATAGCGGCAAGCTGCACACGGACGTAAGCGAGATCGTGCAGCTCGGGGGCAACGGGCACCGTGCGAACGGCCTCGCCCTCCGCGTCATCGGTGTTGGTCTCGACGCCAAACGAAATGTCGGCGACATAACTTTTGGTATCGAGGGTTAGCATGCCCAGCAGACGGGTCGCCTGGCCCACGCCCACCACCATGACACCCGAGGCCATGGGGTCGAGCGTACCGGCATGGCCGACGCGTCGCTCATGGAGGGCGCGTCGGCACTGCGATACCACGTCGTGGGATGTACAGCCCACCGGCTTATCGACGGCGAGCAGCATATTCAATTGAGAAGGCGTACGACGAGCCATGTACCATCCAAAATGTTAGAGCTCGACGGTCACCGAAGCGGGATCCTCCCCTACCAGCTCGGCCAGCATGGGAAGTGCCACGGCGAGCGTCTCGCGAATCGTTCCGTTGTTGGAAAAACCGGCGGCGGCATGATGCCCGCCACCGCCAAAGTTGGCAGCGATCTCGGACACATCGAGGTCACCCTTGGAGCGCAGGTTACCGCGTACCTTGGTATCGCCCTCAATGCCCTTCAGGAACAGGCAGACCTCCACGCCCATCACCGAACGCACCACATCGACCAGGCCGTCGCACTCATCCGAAGTGACGCCGCAAGCCTCGAGGTCGCTCTGGTACGCATAGCTATATGCCACGCGACCGTGCGCCACGGTCTTGATACGACCCATAACGATGGACTTGAGATGCAAGAACTCTACGCGCATGCTCTGGTAGACCTCGAGCGCGACGCGCGCCGGATCGGCACCGTGCGCGACCAGGCGCGAGGCGGCATGGAACGCAGCGGCATCGGCGTTTTGGTACTGAAAACGACCGGTATCGGTCACCAGGCCGCACAGCAGGCAGGTCGCGACACCATCGCGAGCCACAATGCCGCAATTGTCCAAAAAGCGGTCGATGATCATGGCGCAGGCCGCGGCGCCGACGCACCTCAGGCTCAGCTCGGCAAATTCCTCGCGCGCCGGATGGTGATCGAAACACACCACATGCGACGAGCGGCGGAGCACCTTGGCTGAGTTGTTCAGACGCTCGACGACCGGCACGTCCACCGAGATGAACAGGTCCGGATTGCCGGTATACGCAGATGCCGGCACCAGACGGTCGGCGCCCTCCATAAAGCGGTAAATACGCGGAACCGGGTCATCGTCTGCCAGCAGCAGGGCAATGTCCTTGTTGGGGAAAAACTTCATAAGCGAGAGGCCCAGACCCAGCACGGAGCCCAGGGCGTCACCATCGGGAGACGTATGTCCCGAAATCGCAATGGAGGACGCACCCTCGATAAGCTCGAGGATGCGTCGCTGAATATCTGCAGACTCGCACGATGCGAGGTCGGCGGAATTACTCATCTAAAGCTGCCTCCTGGGCGGCATCCGCAATTGGATAGCCGTCCTCGTCCTTTTCGATCGCAAGCGTGGCGGGAACGTTTTCCAGCGCGCGCGTGATGCGCTCGGCCTCATCGGTCGAGCGATCGATGCGAAAATCGAGCTCGGGCGTGACGCGCCAATCGAGCGAGCGGGCCAACAGGCTACGGATGCGGCCCTTGGCGCTGGCAAGCGCCTCCATGACCTCGTCGTAGCGGCTCGCGTCGCACGACACGTACACGCGCGCGAACGAGCGGTCCACCGCGACCTCGACCGCGGTCAGGGTGACCAGGTCGAGACGCGGATCGGAAACCTCAAAGAGCAGGATATAACCGAGCTTCTCGCGAAGCTGCTCGCCCAGACGGCGGGTTGCCTGCGTTTGCTTCATAGCGCTACCCCCTACTCGGTACGGGCAACCTGGTCGATGCGGTAGCCCTCAATGGTGTCGCCAGGCTTGATGTCCTGGAAGTTCTCCAAGCCAATACCGCCCTCGGAGCCGCTCTTGAGGCTCTTGGCCTCGTCCTTGTAGTGGCGCATCGAGGCGATTTTACCGTTGAAGACCACGATGCCGTCGCGCACCAGGCGTACGGAATCGGTCGCGGCGATCTCGCCCTCTTCGACGCGGACACCGGCGGCGATGCCGACTTTGGGCACCTTGAAGGTGTCCAGGACGGTCGCAGTGCCCGTGGAGACCTCAACCTCGGTGGGCTTGAGCATGCCGATACGGGCAGCGTCGAGGTCCTCGAGGCACTTGTAGATGACGTCGTAGCAACGGATCTCGACGCCCTCGCGCTCGGCAGCGGAGCGGGCCTTGCCGTCGGGACGGACGCCAAAGCCGATGATGATGGCGTTGGAGGCGTCGGCCAGGACGACGTCGGTCTCGTTGATGGCACCAACGGCGGAGTGGATCGTGTTGATGCGCACCTCGGACTGATCCATCTTGTCGAGAGAGTCCTGAAGGGCCTCGATGGAGCCCTGGACGTCGGCCTTGATGATCAGGTTGAGCTCCTTGACCTCGGCGTCGGCGATGGTCTCGAAGAGATTCTCGAGCGTCACGTGCTTCACGCGGCTCTGCTCCTCGATACGGGCCTTGAGCGAACGCTCGTCGGCCAGCGCACGCGCCTCGCGCTCGTCCTCGAACACGCGGAACTCATCGCCGGCGTTGGGGACGGACTGCAGGCCCAGGATCTCGACGGCGTCGGAAGGACCGGCCTCGGTGACGGCGTTGCCCTTGGGGTCGAGCATGGCACGGACGCGGCCATAGGTGAGGCCGGCGACCAGCGTGTCGCCCACGCGCAGGGTGCCGCGGGTCACGAGAACGGTGGCAACCGAGCCGCGGCCCTTGTCGAGCTTAGCCTCGAGGACGTTACCCGATGCGAACGTATCGGGGTTGGCCTTGAGCTCGAGCACGTCGGCCTGGAGCAGCACGGTCTCGAGCAGGTCGTCGATACCGATCTTCTGCTTGGCCGAGATGTTGACGAACATGTTCTGTCCGCCCCACTCCTCGGGGATGATGCCGTACTCGGTGAGCTCCTGGCGCACGCGGTCGGGGTTGGCACCCGGCTTATCGATCTTGTTGACGGCAACGACGATGGGAACGCCGGCGGCCTTGGCGTGGTTGATCGACTCGACGGTCTGGGGCATGACGCCGTCGTCGGCGGCGACGATCAGGATGACGATGTCGGTCACCTTGGCACCACGGGCACGCATGGCCGTAAAGGTGGCATGACCCGGGGTATCGATGAAGGTGATCTTGCGGTCGTTGATCATGACCTGCGAAGCGCCGATGGCCTGCGTAATGCCGCCCGCCTCGCCGGCAGCGACGCCGGTGTGACGGATGGCGTCGAGCAGCGAAGTCTTGCCGTGGTCGACGTGGCCCATGACGGTGACGACCGGGGCACGCGGCTTAAGGTCGGCGGGATCGTCGTAGAACGAGAAGGTGTTCTCCTCCTCGGGGGTGATGATCTTGATCTGACGGCCCAGGTCGTCGGCAACGAGCTCGACGAGGTCGTCGGACATGGACTGCGTCATGGTAAGCGGCGTGCCCAGCAGGAACAGGCGCTTGATGATGTCGTTGGCCGGAACGTCGAGCGCCTCGGCGAGCTCCTGGACGGTAACGCCCTGGGAGACCTTGATGGCGTCGAGGTCCTCGGGGTTCACGCCCTGGGCCAGCGCCTCCTCTATCTTGCGCTCCTCCTGAGCCTTTGCGGCCTCGCGCTCGCGCTTCTCCTTGCGCTTTTTGCGGCGACCAGTGGACTCGCGAGAGGCCTCCTCGACGGCGGCACGAGCCTCCTCGAGCACCTTCTCGCGGCTGTACTCCTCGGCCTCGCGAGCCATGCGGCTGTAGTGGTCCTCTTCGTTGTTGTGACCGCCCTTGCGCTTCTTGCCCTTGCCCTGCTTGTCGGGGTTGGGGAAGTCCATGCCGGCAGCGACGTTGTTGCTGGCATTGGTGCGATGGCTGTGGGGACGGTTCTCGGAGGCATTGCGCTCGGAGTTGTTGTCGGAAGCGTTGCGATCGTTACGACGGCCACCGCGACGGTCGTTGTTGCCGCCACGACGGTTGCCGCGCTCGGCAGCGCGCTCGGCCTTGGCCTTGTCCTCGGCGTCTTTCTTCTACTTGAGCACGGTCTCCTGTGCGGCGATCTGGTCGAGCAGCGAACGGAAACGCGAACCGGAATCGGAAGCGGGAACGGCGCGGCGCTGGGCCTCGCGGGCAGCCTCCTCCTTCTCGCGGGCAAGGCGCTCCTGCTCGGCCTTCTTCTTAGCCTCGGCCTCGGCGCGGGCGGCCTCCTCGGCAGCCTGGGCAGCGGCGAACTGGCGGCGCTCCTCCTCGCGTGCCTTCTCGGCGGCGATGCGCTCGCGCTCTGCCTCGGCAGCGCGTGCTGCCTCCTCGGCGGCAGCGGCCTGCTCCTCGGCCAGCTTGGCGGCCTCGACTTCCTGGGCGCGGGCCTCAATCACCGAGGCGAGCTGCTTGCGGACCATGGCGACGTATGCGTCCTCCAGAGCGGAGGAAGCGGACTTAGCGGGAATCTTCATTTCGGCGAGATGACCCATCAGTTCCTTGGAGGTCATGCCGAACTCTTTGGCCAGGGTGGACACACGGACTTTTGCCATATGACTTCACCTACCCTTTCTGGCACCTTGGGTGCCTAGAGACTGAACGAGCGTGGGGTATGCGCTGGGACCCGCCCGGCGCGACCGCGCGCTAGATCAGGTCCTCCGCATCATCGAAGGCGTCGGTGTCGTGGACACCGCAGAAACGGGAGCCGGGACGGGCCTGGTTGCGGCACTGGATGCCGTCCTCGGACACGAACTCGCAGCGACGGACGTCCTCGTCCTCCTCGTCACCGATCAGGTCGGCGGCGGGCTCCTCGTGAACGGGAACATTCTTGAGGATGTCGGCGGCAAGGGTCTCGGACTTAATGTCGATGTGCCAGCCGGTCAGACGCGCGGCGAGGCGGGCGTTCTGGCCCTCCTTGCCGATGGCGAGGGACAGCTGGTCGTCGGGCACGATAACGCCGGCGTAGGCCTTCTCCTCGTCGATGAGGACGCGCGTGACCTTTGCGGGCGACAGGGCGTTTGCGACGTAGACTGCCGGATCGGCATCCCACAGGATGACGTCGACGCGCTCGCCACGGAGCTCGCCCACGACGGCGCGAACACGGCTGCCCTTAGGGCCGACGCAGGCGCCCACGGGATCCAGGCGATCGTCGAGCGAGTGGACGGCGACCTTAGAGCGCTGACCGGGCTCGCGGGCGATCGACTTGATCTGGACGGTGCCCTCATAGATCTCGGGCACCTCCTGCTCAAACAGACGACGCATGAGCTCGGGGTGGGTACGGGAGATGACAATCGGCGGACGGCTGTGCTCGCCGCGAACCGGCTGCAGGTTGGAGTTGGGGTCGCGAACGTCGATGATCACGGCCTTGATGTGCTGGTTGTGCAGGTAGCGCTCGCCCATCGGACGCTCGTTGCGCTCGTTCTCGTAACGGCGCTGGTCGAAGTGCGGCAGCTCGGCCTCGACGCCCTCGCGAATCTTGACGATCGTGAAGTCGGGAGTGGACTGCAGCACGGTACCGCTGATGAGGTCACCGATGCGGCCGGAGAACTCCTCGTAGATCTGCTCGCGGGCGGAGTTGCGCACGATGGCGTTGATCTCGGCCTTGGCGTGCTGGGCGGCAATGCGGCTCGTGTTCTTGGGAGTGACGTCGATCTCCTCGAACTCGGTGAAGTTGCCCTCCTCGTCCATGGAATCGTCGATCGGCTCCAGGCGGTAGACGTAGATCTTGCCGGTGGTGCGGTCGATGGTCACCTTGGCGCCCCACTCAAGATGCAGGATCTCGGCATAGCTCTTGGCGAGCGACTGCTCCAGGCGGTCGATCAGGTAGAGCTGGTCGATGTGCTTCTCCTGGCAAAGCTCCATCAGGGCGGACATCATGTCGGATGCTGCCATCTTACTTTCCTTCCTTCGCGGGCTTAAAGTCATAGGTGGGCTTCAACTTGCACTTTTTAACATCAGAGAAATCGAGGGTAACGGACTCGCCGTCCTCGAGCTCGAGGGTTACGTTCGTCTCGGTGGCGGCGGCAATCTTGCCGGCGTACTTGCGACGGCCCTCGGTGGCGGTGGAGGTGAGCTCACAGTTCTCGCCCACAAAGCGGGCAAAGTCACTCGGGCGGCGCAGCGGGCGCGCCATACCCGGGCTCGACACCTCGAGCGTATAGCTCGAAGAGATGGGGTCGAGCTCCTCAATCACATCGCCGACCCATTTGGTGTTGGCCGTGACGTCATTGAGCGACAGGCTCTGACCCTCGGCACCCTCGATACGCACACGCACACAGGGGGCCTTGGTGGCACCCACGAGCTCAACGTCGACGATGTCGACATCGTGCTGGGGAGCAACGGCCTCGAGCGCGTCGATGATCGCCTGCTCGGTCTTGGTCTTGACCATTGCGGCACCTCCATCCATACAAAAAAGAAGCGGGGCCGAAACCCCACTTCTTTCAATTACAACTTCATTTGCAAGCAAACTATACCAATA
>CAMQPJ010000020.1 GCA_947003675.1 uncultured Collinsella sp.
GCTCGGCGACATGATCGCAACGGCGGGAGGTGAAGTCTAATGGCAGCAATCTACGCGACCCTCATCAAGGATGGGGCAATCAACCCCAAGACAGGTGAGCCTTGGAAGATTGAGGATGTGAACGTCCTTTGGCGCGCGTCCGTCAAAAAGATTCTTGAAAAGTAGGACTGGCCCCGAAAGGGGCCTTTTCTTTTGCGCTGGCTGATGGCGGCTAGCGCTGGGAAGGGGCAAAGGGGGTGAATGAATGGAAATTCTAAAGCTCTTCGTCCCATATGGTCCGGCGTGGCTTGGCGGCGTACTGCTGGTCATCATCGCCTTTTATTTCGGCAAGCAGTTCCTCGAAGAGTACAAGCTCCAAAACGAACGCAAGAGCGCGCTTGATATTAAGCGCGAGGAGCGAAAGCAAGACGAAGTCAATGAGCGTGCCCAGCGCGACCGTGAGCGCTCGGAGATGGAGGGGCGGATTGCGGCACAGATGGAGCGGTCAAATTCGCTCATGGAGGCCATGAAAACCCTGATGGAATCAGTCGTTGCGTCAAATGACGTCCTTCACTCAGACCTGGTCCACAGTCAGGCGCGCAGCCAGGGCATGGCTCAAAAGGTCGACCACATTTGCGACCGGGTCGACCTGCTCTACGACAAAGAATCAACGAGATAGGGATTCAAAATGACAGAGATTCAGGCGGGCCTCACGGTAGCCACGGTGCTCGTGGTGCCCTATATCGTGCAGGCCATCAAGACAAAGGCGATGACCGGCAACGCTGCTCGTTGGATTGCAATTGCCGTATCGGTTCTATGTGGCGCGCTTACGGCCATGGCAAGCGGGATGCCGACTGACCCTGGTGCCTGGGTAACGTCCATCTTCGCCTGTGTCGGCGGCGTACAGGTAGCCTACGCGGCTTTCAAGAGCGTCGGAATCACAGACAAATGGCTCGATGCGCTGCTCGCGCTCGGCGATATCAAGGCTGACTAGCCATGGCAATTACCCAGCGCGAGGCATTCGCGCAGGTCATGGAGCACCTCGTCACCCATGACGGCGGCTCCGGCCATGGTTACTCGCAGTACAATCGCATGGGCGACGGCACTACCGAGACGATCAGGCTTTCTGATGGCACGACCGTGACTATTGCCGGCGGCGACCGCGATTGCTCGTCTGCCGTCATCACGGCGCTTCGCGCCGTCGGCATCAACACCTTCGGTGCTACGTATACCGGTAACATGGTCGAACAGCTGCTCAAGACGGGGCTGTTCGGCTGGCGAAAGATGGGTGTCAAGTCCGCGCAGCGCGGAGACATCTACGTCAACAAGCGCTGCCACACAGCAGTGTGCATCTCGCCCTACGGCAGCGCTCGCGGCGACCTGCTGGCGCAGTTCTCCATCTCCGAGAAGGGCACCATTACCGGCACCAAGGGCGACCAAAACAGCCGTGAGTCCAATATCAAGGCGTACTATTCCTATCCGTGGGACGGCACGCTCTACTGGCTAAACGACGGCAAGACTCTCTCCGGCACGAACACCGAGGTTGCGGACAACACCGATGTTGATCTCGGCGACGTTCGCTACTGGGGTCCAAAGTTCACGCGCGCTATCCAAAAGCAGCTCGGCACTACCGTCGACGGCGTTATTTCCGGGCAATGGGATTGCAACAAGCGATATTTCTGGGCTGTCGAGAATTGCGTCAATTGGACAAAGACCGGCAAGGGCGTTGGCTCTGACATGGTGCTCGCGCTACAAAAGAAGATCGGCTGCAAGATTTACCCGATCGTCGGCGGTGTCCAGGCTCGACAGATGACCAACGGCACCATCTACAGGCACCAGCAATGGCTTATGAACCATGGCATCTCGGTCGGATCGTGTGGTGCCGATGGCCTCCATGGCCCTGACACCAACAGGGCTGTCGCCCAGGCAATCAAGCGCAGGCTCTATGCAGCTTAGTCAGGAGCTTATATGTTAGGTAACATCCTCATGGTGCTTTTAGGCGCACAGCTGGGAGCAGCTGTCGGCGTGCTCGCAATGTGCCTTTTCATCAATCGCAAATAGCCCTTCGTCCACTCCGGCTCTGCCGGGGTGGGCGTTTTTTCTTTCCGCTATCCCGATGACGGCGCTGTGAGCACACCTGGCAGCAACTACTAAGCTGCTAAGCTGCGAGCAGCACGCCAAAGCCGCCTTTGAGTGGCAGTATCCCAACGCTGTGATACACTTGGAAAAGTTCGGGATAATTCACGCCCGGGCTACCATGAATTAGAGACCCGGACTTCCCACGGAAGTTCGGGTTTTTTATTTCCGAGCAACCCATCTGCAATTCCCATTTGGCCCATAGCTTTACGTTCTGCTTGTGGCCCTTGCGGGTACAATATGCAAGATATTTGGACGGTCAGAAGGAGCCTCATGAAGGAGTCCTCTCAGCATACATCTAAGCCCCAGGTCGAGGTTGAGGCCTCGGGCGGCGATGACAACAAGGGTGCACGTCGCGGTGCCATTTTTATCGGCGTCGTGCTGGTTGGCTATATCGTCTATCTGGTCGTGACCGGTCAGATGGGACAGTTCTGGGCCGCCATGTCGAGCGTCCAAGCCCCGTGGCTCGTTGCTGCATGCTTTTGCATGTTCCTGTACCTGTTCTTTGGCATCGTTGCCTATGCGATCGCCGTCTGGCTCGATCCCAATTCGCCCGTCGGCATTCGCGACCTGATCTCTGTCGAGGCGAGCGGTATCTTCTTTGGCAACCTGACGCCCATGATGATGGGTTCCACGCCTGCCCAGATCTACCGCCTGACCAAGGCAGGCCAAAACGTCGGCGAGGCCGGTGCCACGCAGTTCACGCGCTTTATCGTGTATCAGTTTGGCCTCGTTGCCTGGGGCGCCATTCTGCTGCTTGCCCGCATGCCGTTTTTCGCCGAGCGCTATGGCGATATGACGCTGCTGTGCGTCTTTAGCTTTGGCGGTCACTGCTGCATTCTGCTTGGCATCTTTGCCGTCGCGCTCATGCCCAAGACCGTCACGCGCGTCGCGCACTGCATCATCAATTGGCTCGAGCGAATGGGCGTCTCGGCCACCAAGATCGAGGGCTGGCGTACGTTTGTCGACGGCGAAATCTACTCGTTCTCCGAGAAGTTCAAGCTTTCGGCCGGTCACTTTTCGTCCATGCTGCTCACGGTGGTCATCACTATGTTGCAGCTCGCTTTTTTCTACCTCGTGCCGTATTTCCTGATGCTTGCCTTTGGCCACCACGAAGTCGACTTTTTCTCGGTCATGGCCGCGAGCGCCTTTGTTCAGCTTCTGAGCTCTGCTGTTCCCCTGCCCGGTGGCACCGGCGGCGCCGAGGGCGGCTTCGCGCTGTTCCTGGGTCATTTCTTTGGATCGGCTTCGACCGCTGGTTATCTGCTGTGGCGCCTCATTACGTTTATCGCGCCGACTATTTTGGCCGCGCCCCTGCTGGGCCTTAAGAGCGCTCACAACGAGAGTATCCATGCACGCTGGGATCGCGTGATGCGCAAGCTCGGACGAACGCCTCAGACGTCCTCTAAGCCTGCAAAGCCCCATCCTGTGCATACGGTTACCGTGGATCCCAATCAGCATGCTCAGAAGGCTTCTGGGGCCGTCAAACCGGCGCATAAGGCCTATGTGCGCCAGACGGGCGACGGCATCCGTGTGTCCCCGGCTGCTTTGAACAAAAAGAAACACCCTAAGGCGTAATAGTTGGTCGTGCGTTCTTCATGTTGCCGGGCATTTTTGTGCCGGATGGGGGATAATCCTCTTACGTTGATTAACTCTCATCTGTTGATGAATGCTCGCATTCTGAAGGGACATGTCCATGGCCACCAGCAAACCGCGCCTCGATCGCCGCATCGTTCGCAGCCGCAATGCCATCCTGTCTGCGTTTGAGCGCCTGTTGATGGATAAGCCGCTTGCTGACATTACGGTGAGTGCCATCGCGCGTGAGGCAAATGTCGATCGCAAGACCTTTTACGTACACTTCGGTACGGTTGACGGCCTGCTCGATGCTATCGCCGTTGATGTGGTGGAGATGATTGCCGACTCGGTCGAGAAAACGCTTGCTTCTATGGACGGCGACACGAACGAGCGTGCCCTTGGAGCGGCGGCAACGTTTTTTAAGACCATCAACGAGGCACTTTGCAATAACCTCGTTCTCAATCGTCAGCTGATTGAGAACATCCCGCTCGACGATTTTATGACGCGTTTGCGCGTGCCGCTCGAGCATGAGATTGCTGAGCGCGACTTGCTGCCCCACGGCCTCAAGGACGAGATGTTCGACTATTATCTGGCGTTTTTGCTTTCGGGCATTATCGGCATTTACCGCACGTGGGCACTCTCCGATGGCTCGGTGCCCATCGAGCGTATCTCGGAGGTCGCTAACATTCTGACGTTGAACGGCCTATCCAGTCTGGAATCTCGTTTCGAATAGCACTCGCGCTTTATCCCCCCTGAGTTGTGGTGAAATAGGGACTGAATAGGCCTTTTAACAGCTTAAACATTCCCTATTTCACCACAACTCAGGGGGATTGCATTACTGGTAGCGCAGACACTCCACGGGGTCGAGTTTTGCTGCCCGGCGGGCAGGGTAGAAGCCGAAGATGACGCCGATGCCGACGGAGACCGCAAAGGCCAGCAGCACCGTGGCGATCGAAAAACTCGGCGTAATGGTACCGCTGGCGCCGAGCTCGCCAAGCACGCCGGAACCCGCGGCGAACATCGCTAGACCCCAGGCAAGCAGATAGCCAATCAGAACACCCAACAGGCCACCGGTGACGCATAGCGCCGAGGACTCGGCCAAAAACTGTGCGGTGATATCGCGACGGCTGGCCCCCAGGGCTCGACGAATCCCGATCTCGCGGATACGCTCGGTCACATTGGTGAGCATCATGTTCATGATGCCGATACCGCCCACGAGCAGCGAAATGCTGGCAACGGCGCCCATGATGAGCGAAAACGCGCCCATAAAGGAATTGAGGGCGTCGATGGCACTTTTCATTGAGGTCGCCGATACGCTGTCATACTCGTCGTCGTCCGCGATGCCCTTCATGCTGCGCACCTTGGATTCAATCGTCTTGCACATCTCATCCATGTCCGTGCCCTCGGCGGCGAGCGCCGTTACGCTGGGAAACGACGGGTTCTCGTCGCCAAAAAGACCCGAGATGGTCTCGCGCGGCATGTATAGCGTGAGCGAGCCCATAGAGTCGCTGCCGCCATCAATCACGCCGACAATCTGCACCTCGCCGTTGGAGATCTTAATGGTCTTGCCCACCGCGTCCTGTTCGTTGCCGTACAGCTGATCCGCGCCGCCGCGGCTGATAAGCGCCACGCGTGCGCCAGATTGGGACTCGGCCTGGGTGTAGGTGCGTCCCGCGACAAGCTTGCTGGCGCTCACCGCGTCGAGCATGTCACTATCGACGCCCTGCGCCATGACGGTATAGCTTTTGTCACCGGCCTTGTACTCGGTATAGGCGCTGTCCACGATGCCGATCTGCTCGATCTGCGGCACCATCTTGCGAAGCTTCTCAACGTCCGATTCGGTGAGCTCTTGCGACGAATAGATCTGCACCATACGCGCTGCGTTGAGGCCCAGGCTGTTGACCAGGCTGTTTTGGATACCGCCGATAAGCGAGGTCATGGCAATGACGGAGGCGATGCCAATGACGATGCCCAGGATGGTGAGTAGGCTGCGTCCCTTGTTGGCCTCGAGGGAGTGAAGGGCTTCTTGGATGAGGTCGCGCGTGCTCATGCCTTCACTCCTTTCGTCGGATTGGCGTCTGCGTAAATCATGGGCAGGTTATCAATGACGCCGCGCAGGGTCTGCGGCGCGTGCGCGATGTACGCGCCGTCGTGAATCCGGCCGTCGCGAATTGTTACGGCACGGTCGGCCTCGGCGGCGATACCGGGATCATGCGTGATGAGCACGATGGTCTTGCCGCGTTCCTGAAGTTTGTGGAAGGTTTCCATCACGAGTGCTCCGGTGGCGGAGTCCAGGTTTCCCGTCGGCTCGTCTGCCAGGATGATGGGCGGGTCGTTGACGAGGGAGCGCGCGATGGCAACTCTCTGCATCTGCCCGCCCGAGAGCTCGGAGATGCGGTGGTCCCAGTGGTCGACCGGCAGCGTGACGGCTTGCAGCGCATGGACGGCGCGCATCTCACGCTGAGCCCGCGGCACGTTGGTGTACGAAAGCGGCAGCATGACGTTTTCGATGACCGATAGGCGCGGCAGCAGGTTAAAGCTCTGAAAGACAAAGCCGATGCTCAGGGCTCGGACTTCGGTGAGCTCGTCATCGTCGAGCTCTGCCACGTTGAGGCCCTGCAGGTAATAATCGCCTGCCGTCGGCTTGTCCAGGCAGCCCAGGATGTTCATGAGGGTTGACTTGCCCGAGCCCGATGGGCCGGTAATGGCCACGAACTCGCCGGGATTCACTGCCAGGCTCACGTTATGCAAGATATGGGCGCAGCCGGCCTCGCTCTCAAAAATGCGATGCACGTTGCGGATGTCGATGACGGGACGCATTACATGCCCTCGTCGGCAGACATGCTGCCAGAGTCGCCGCCGTCGGCCGTCATGGCTGCGCCGGTGTCCATGATAAGTGTGTCGCCGTCGCGCAGTTTGGTGACCGGCACGTTAGGGTTGATTTCGTTGCCCTGGTCATCGCGCTTGACCTGCGTTTTGCCAACCACGGCGTCGTTATCGTTTTGCGTCACGACGGTCACCTTGACGCGTCGGGTCTGTTTGCTTTCGCCGTCGGTTGCCACGTTGACGTAATAATGCTCGCCATCCTCGGTCATGAGCGCCATAGTCGGTACCATCACCACATCGTCGAGCTGTTCGGTTACCACCGAGACCTCGGCGGTCATGCCCGGCTTGAGGCGCGCGTCGGGCGCATCAATCAAAATATCGACGTTAAAGGTCACGCTGCCGCCGCCGTTAGCGTCGGAGTTTGCCACCGAAGCGATTGCGGTGACCGTTCCCTGGCTCACGATATCGGGAAAGGCCGGATAGGTAACATTGGCGCTCTGCCCAACGGCGATTTTGGCGATATCCTTTTCACCCACCTGAACGGTGACCTTCATCTTGGAGAGGTCAGCGATCTGCATGCACTGCTTGCCGCCGCTCGTATCGCCTTCGCCCATAATCATGCCGCCCGTCACCGTGGCGCCGACCTTGGCGTTGAGCTCTACGATGCTGCCCGAGCTGGGCGCGGTCACGGTGCGCTCGGCAGCTTTGGCGTTGGCTTGGTCCAGGTTCGCCTGGGCCGAGGCCAGGTTGCGTTGGGCGCTCGAGACGGCACTCGTGTCGGCGGTGCCGCTGACGCCACTCGCGCCTGCCGCATCTGCGTCAGTCGCCGGAGCGGCTTGGGCGGCAGCTACCGCTTTCTGCGCGTTGGCGAGGTCTTCCTTGGCAGCTGTCACCGCGCGCTGTGCATCGGCAACATTGCGATCGAGCTCGTCGTTTTTAATGGTCATGAGCACGTCGCCCTCGTTGACGGACTGGCCGGCTTGCACGTTGATCGATGCCACCGTGCCGTCGACAGAAGGGGAGACCACCGAAGCCGAGATGGGCTTGAGCTGGCCTTTAGCCTCGACGGTGGTCATAAATGTGCCCTCGGTGACCATGTCGGTCACCGGCCCGTTGTTGCCTGCGGGCCGTGCGTTGATGACGAAGGTCACGACAACGGCGATGAGCACAATGGTGGCCACGACGCCTGCCGCAATGCCGCGTCGGATGAGCTTTTTGCGCCGACGCTCGGCACGCTTCGCCTTGAGCTTGGCGTAGACCTCTTCGTCAGAAATCCCGGTTGTATCGCTTGTGCTGTCGTTTTGCTGTGTGACGTGCACGGTTGTTATGAGGGGAAGCGTTTCGGTGGCACCCTCGGGCGCTCGCTCGGTATCATTCGGTCCCGGGGTGATGGTGGGGACATTCGACATGGCGTCTCCTTTATAGAAAGTTCCACGATAAGTATATGCGCCCGTCGCGAGTGGCGGGCGCATATGGCGGTATCTTTCGAAACTGTTAGATTGGAGCGTCAGTTCCCCGTTGTGCGAAGGCGTGTTTCCCTACGAGTGCACGACCACGCACAGGCCGACTTTGATGCAGTCATGGAGCGCCTTGGCATCGGCCAGGCGCAGGTTGATACAGCCGTGGCTTCCGCACCATTTGTACGATTCGGCACTATCGAAACTTGAATCGTTTTGCCAGGTGGCGTCGTGGAAGCCGACCATATTGCCCTCGAACGGCATCCAGTAGCTGACCGGGCTCTCGTATTTGGGCTTACCGGTCTCGGGGTCTTTGGCACCGATGAGCTTGCTTGCGCCGTCGTTGCTGTTGATCTGCCACACGCCCTCGGGGGTGGCGTCTTCGCCCGGTTTGCCGGAAATAAAGTTGGCCTCCCACACGATATTGCCGTTCTCGTCGTAGTAGCGCGCGTGCTGCTCGGACAGGTCGACGTCGATATAGGCCTTCCAATCGGGCTCGCCCTTGGCGGTAAACGTGTCGGCCTTCTTGGAGTACGAAATCTCGATATCGCCGGTCTGTTTGTTATTGATGGCGTCCTCAACCTGCTTGGCGAGCGTGTCGCTGTCGATGGACCAGCCAAAGTCGCCGCCCTCGACAGCGCACTCCTTACCGTCGGCGCGTGTCCACCAGCGGGTGGAGCCCACGGTGTTAAAGCCGTTGGCGAGCTCGGCGGCCCAGCTGCTGATCTGCGACGTATCGAGCGTGGGGTTGGCCGGATCGGCAAAGCTGATCCACTGCAGCACCGAGCTGCCGTCCACCTTGCCGGCATCATTGCCGTTGAGCTTAAGGGTCACGTTGACGCCCAGGAAGTTGTTGGCAGCATCGCATGCAGCCTGAATCTGGTCGTTGGTGAGGGTGCCGTTGAGCGGTTCGTAGGCGTCGTTGCCGATCTTGGTGATATCGACATTCTCGGCGAGCGACGCGAGCTCGATCTCGGCATATTTGATGACATGCTCACGGTTGATCTTCTCGTTGGAACGGGCCTTCTCAACGGTGAACTTGCCGGCCTTCTCGTCATAGGAGCTGGTGGCTTCGAAGGTGCCCGAGCGGCCCTCGTTGAACTCGTCGATGGCGCTTCCCAGGTCCTCCTCAAACTGCTTTTGGTCAAAGGCATCGGAGAGCATGGACAGGTCGATGTCCTGGTCCAAGTCGACCGAGTCGTTCTTGGTAGCGCTATCGGTTTTGCCGCTGAGCGACGCGATGAGGCGCGATGGCCACAGCAGCGGCTCGTTTTTGCTGATAATCTCGTGGGCGGCTTCCTCGCCATCGACGATGGGCTCGTCGGACTCGGGCTGGTAGGTCCAGCTAAAGCTGTCATCCGAAACGGTGAGCTTGTAGTGCTTCCATGCCGAGTTGACCTTGGTGGCTGCCGAAGATGCGTTAGAGAGCGAGATGTCGACGCCGGCGATGGTGGTGTTGGGGTAAGCGACCTGCGAGAACGCCACGACGCCTACGATGTAGACGATCGCGACGAGGCCGAGGACGACAAAGAGGGCCGTCTTTCCGCCCGACTTGCTGCTTTTGTTGGTGCGCTTGTCCGCGGGCCCGCGATTGTTTGCCGCGCGAGCGTGCGAAGGTCCCTGCTTGGGGGCGGCACCATGTGCGGGACGCTGCTGATATTGTTGATGCGGCTGGTATTGACGCTGATTCGGACGCTGAGAGGCATTGGCCGGGCCGTGTTGTTGGGTGTGAGCCGGCGCGATGGGGCGCGGCGATTGGACGCCGCCGGTATGCCTACTGGGCTGTTGCGGATCGGGGATCATGCTGCTGCGGTCGATTTGCGACATCGTATATATTTCCTTCGAGTTTCGCCTTGCGGCTCATCGTGTTTTAACTGGGCTTGCATTATAGCGATTAGCCTGTTGTTTGTGGTGCGGAAACAGTATCAGTTTGGAGAAGTCTGCCTATCCGCATACGCCGCATTTTGCGCAGGCAGAAAGCGCAGCCGGGGCCTGCGCGATGCCGCCCTTGGCCGTCTCGCGCAGGGTTGCCGGCAGGGCGTGGCCCACCGACAGCATCACATGCGCCATCTGGTCAAACGGCACCAGGCTCTTGATGCCGGCGAGCGCGAGCTGGGCCGAGCTGAAGGCCGCAGCCACGCCGATGGCATTGCGGTTTTGGCACGGTACCTCGACCAGTCCGCCCACGGGGTCGCAAACGAGGCCCAGCAGATTGCTCAGCGCGATGGAGCTGGCGTCGAGTGCCTGCTCGGGGGTGCCGCCGAGCATCTGCACCAGCGCGGCAGCGGCCATGGCGGCGGCGCTTCCCACCTCGGCCTGGCAGCCGCCCTCGGCGCCGGCGACGCAGGCGCTCGTGGTGAGGTTGAGGCCGATGGCGGCGGCACAGTAGAGGGCGTCCATGACCTGTTCGTCGTCGAGCTGGAGGTGATCGGCGAGCGCCAGCACGCAGCCGGGTACGACGCCCGCGGAGCCTGCCGTGGGGGCCGCGACGATCACGCCCATGGTGGCGGAGCGCTCAAGTACGGCCATGGCACGGGCCACGGCGTCGGTCTGGACGGGGCCCATCAGGCTTGCGCTCAAATCGTTGCGGCCGGTGGCATCGACGAGCTTAGCCTCGCCGCCGATAAGCCCGCCGAGCGAGCGCTGCGGATTGGCGATGGGGGCCGTGGTCTCCTCGCGCATGACGTCGAGCACGCGGCGCATGGCGGCGACGGCGTGCTCCTCGCCGGTCAGACGCGCCTCGCGCACGGCCATGACGGCGCCGATGCTGAGTCCCAGCTCCTCGCAGGCGTCGAGCAGCTGCTCACCGTCGTCGAAGACCTCCTTGGCCGAGACGCCGGGGGAGAGCGATGATGCCGAGCCGGGGAGCTCAATAAAGGTGGCGTAGCCGACGTTGTCGAGTTTGCGCAGCATGGGGATGACAGTGTCGTCGGGTGTGCCGTCGGTCTCAAAGACGGAGTAGGCCTGACCGCCCACCTCGGTGCGGTAGGTACGGCAAAACGCGATGTTTACATGGGCGTAGGCGAGCAAGTTGGTGAGCGCGGCGAGCACGCCGGGAACGTCCTGGTGCGCCACGAAGAGCGTTGAATACATGCCCGAGATGTCGACGCCGACGCCGTTGATGCGGCTGATGCGCATTTTGCCGCCGCCCAGGCTCTCGCCGCGGACCTGCGCCCTAGCGCCCGTGTCGTCAACCATCTCGATGTCGACGGTGTTAGGGTGGATGGAGGCGTCGTCGCCCTTGATGTCAAAGTGATATTCGAGGCCCTGCTCGCGTGCGAGGTCGAAGGCCTGCTTGATATTCTCGTCGTCGGTGTCGAGCCCCAGGATGCCCGCGACGAGCGCGCGGTCGGTGCCGTGGCCGCGGTAGGTGTGGGCGAAGGAGTTCCACAGGCCAAAGGTGACCTTGGTGATGCGGCCCTCGAGCAGGCTGGCGGCCACCTGTGCGCAACGCAGGGCGCCGGCGGTGTGCGATGAGCTGGGGCCGACCATGACGGGCCCCAAGATCTCGAATGCCGAGGTCGTAGCTAGTGTTTGCGGCTTGCCTGCCATATGCGCTCCTGTTCTATCCCTTCGTCCCGAGGGGCGGGCATAAGGTCGCCTGCTCGGACAGTCCTGACTCGCACGGAGAGCACATTAAGTGCTCTCCGGCTCGTGCGGAACTCGCGATCGACCTTATGCCCCGCCCCTCGGGACTAAGGATACATGGTTGGAGCTGCTAGATGACAAAATTCATTAGCTAGGGACGTGTCTTACCTTGCATCTTGAAACATCTTCACCACCGTTTAAATAAAAAAGAAGTACCGGTTGGAGCCGGTACTTCTT
>CAMQPJ010000021.1 GCA_947003675.1 uncultured Collinsella sp.
ACGCTGCGGGCTTTGCCGCGGTGACCGAGGCTATCGACCAGGTGGTCGCCAAGGCACAGATTCCGCGTGCCTTTGTGGCGGGCATTGGCCTGGCCGTTCCGTGTCCCATCCCGGCGTCGGGCGATGCCAAGGTCAAGGCCAACATTGCCATTAACCTGCCCGAGCTGAGGGTCGCCATTCAGAAGCACTGCCCCGATGCGGTCGTTAAGTATGAGAACGATGCCAACGCCGCTGCCATGGGCGAGGCCTGGCTCGGTTCTGCCAAGGGCGTGCAGAACGTGGTGATGGTCACCATCGGTACCGGCGTGGGCGGCGGCGTTATCGTTAACGGCGACGTGGTATCGGGCGTTGTGGGCGCCGGCGGCGAGATTGGCCACATGTGCCTGAACCCGGCCGAGGAGCGCACCTGCGGCTGTGGCGGCCATGGCCATCTGGAGCAGTATTCCAGCGCCACCGGCGTGGTGAGCAACTACCTTGCCGAGTGCAAGAAGGCGGGTGTCGAGCCCATTGAGCTCACCGGCCCCTCCGATTCCAAGGACGTGTTCCAGGCCTGCCGCGAGGGCGACAAGCTTGCGCTGGCCGCAGCCGACACCATGGCCGACTACCTTGGCCGCGCCCTGGCGCTTATCGCCAACGTGGTCGACCCCGAGATGTTCCTGATCGGTGGCGGCGCGTCTGCCTCGGCCGATGTTTATCTCGACAAGGTTCGCGAGCACTTTAAGCAGTACGCGCTCTCTGCCTCGCGCGAGACGCCCATTAAGGTCGCTTCGCTCGGAAACGACGCCGGCATCATCGGTGCCGCCTACGTAGCCCTGCGCGCCGCCGGTAAATAGTCGGTGCAGGAGGGCGGTGGTACAAGGTGGCAGACTTCGCCCCCAGGCTCGCCCCAAATTGCGCCGCGGCCCTTGCGTCTCATAAGGTTCGGCGCCAGCGTGCTACCATAGCTACGTCCAAGTACACATATCAAGTGGAGGATATTCATGGCAAACGTTCTTGTCTTTGGTCACCAGAACCCCGATAACGACGCCATCATGAGCGCCGTCGTCCTGTCCCAGCTGCTCAACCAGGTTGAGTATGCCGGCAACACCTACGAGGCCTGCGCCCTGGGTCAGCTTCCGGCAGAGTCCGCCAAGCTGCTCGCCGACGCCGGCATCGCCGAGCCCCGCGTGATCGAGTCCGTCGAGGCCGGTCAGCTCGTCGTCCTCACCGACCACAACGAGTCTGCCCAGTCCGTCGCCGGCCTTAAGGACGCCACGGTCTTTGGCGTTGTCGATCATCACCGCATCGGCGACTTCGAGACCGCCGGCCCGCTGCACTACATCTGCCTGCCCTGGGGCTCCAGCTGCACCATCGTCACCAAGCTCGCCGGCGTGCTCGGCGTTGAGCTTTCCGACGTCCAGGCCAAGCTGCTGCTCTCGGCCATGATGACCGACACGCTCATGCTCAAGAGCCCCACCACCACCGATGTCGACCGCGCCGTCGCCGCCAAGCTCGGCGAGCAGGTGGGCGTCGACCCGGTCAAGTTTGGCATGGAGGTCTTCCTCACCCGTCCGTCCGGCTCCTTCACCGCAGCCGAGATGGTCGGCAACGACATCAAGATGTTCGAGCCCGCCGGCAAGAAGCTGCTCATCGGCCAGTACGAGACCGTCGACAAGAGCCGTGCGCTCGGTATGATCGACGAGATCCGCGAGGCCATGCGCGCCTACGCCGCCGAGAAGGGTGCTGACGGCATTGTCCTGTGCATCACCGACATCATGGAGGAGGGCTCGCAGGTCCTGCTCGAGGGCGAGACCGAGGCTGCTCAGAAGGGCCTGGGCATTGCCGACGAGCACGACGGCGTCTGGATGCCGGGCGTCCTCTCCCGTAAGAAGCAGGTTGCTGCCCCCATCATGGCCGCCTGCTAGGTTTAGTTGACCAAACGCCACGACCGGATCGCGGACGCCCCGCGCTCCGGTCGTTTTTTGTGCACGGCGCCGCGTCGTCTCTTGGACAGGCGTGCCCGTGCCGTTGAGCAAATAATGTTCAACCTGTGGTTCCGCTTTTCGGCCACGCCTGCGTGCTTGTCGTGCAGGGTAGGCTAGATGCAAGCGTAATACGTTAGAGCGCGGCGCCGCCACTTGGGCGGGCCGTGCTTTTTTAAGACGGGAGCTTTCCCGTGAAAGGAGCCGCCCATGGCAGCACCCGAGCAGCTGTTTAACGTTCGTGAGCGCAAGCGTTTTGAGCGCCACGACATTTGGGAGCGCATCACCGAGAACGGCACGATTTCCGCCGCCGTCATGGTCTTCGCCGCCATCGCCGCCGTCATTTGCGCCAACACCGATGCCTACGAGGCCATCCATCACTTTTTGGAGACCCCGCTGTATGTGGGTCTGGGCAACCTTACGGCCGGTCTCACCGTTGAGCTTTTCGTCAACGACTTCCTCATGGCGATCTTCTTTTTGTTGGTGGGCATTGAGCTTAAGTACGAGATGACAGTTGGCGAGCTCAAGAACCCGCGCCAGGCTATGCTTCCCATGCTGGCGGCCGTGGGCGGCGTCGTCGTTCCCGCCTGCATCTATCTGATCTTTAACCATGCCGGCGCGCACAACGGCTGGGCCATTCCCATGGCAACCGATATTGCCTTTGCGCTGGGCGTGCTGTCGCTTTTGGGCAACCGCGTGCCCAACGGCGTGCGCGTGTTCTTCTCGACGCTCGCCATCGCCGACGACCTCATCTCCATCGCCGCCATCGCCATCTTCTACGGCCAGAGCCCCAATCCGTTTTGGTTGGGCGCCGCCGCGCTTGTGACCTGTGCGCTCGTGTGGCTCAACAAGACGCAGCATTACCGCCTTGCCCCGTATTCGGTACTGGGCCTGCTGTTGTGGTTCTGCATGTTCAAGAGCGGCGTGCACGCTACGCTTGCTGGCGTCATCCTGGCCTTCACCATCCCGGCCAAGTGCGGTGTTAAGCTTGATAGCCTCACCGATTGGCTGGGCGAGTGCTTGCCGCTGCTCGATGACCGCTACGACGACGAGGCGCACATCCTGGGCCAGCATGACTTTACCGTCTCGACCACCAAAGTCGAGCGCGTCATGCACCGCGTGACCCCGCCGCTCATCCGCATGGAGCGCCTGATCTCCACGCCGGTCAACTTTGTGATCCTGCCGATCTTTGCGTTCGTCAACGCACAGGTTCGCCTAGTGGGCGTGGACATGAGCACGCTGCTCACCGACCCGGTGACGCTCGGCGTGTACTTTGGCATGCTGCTGGGTAAGCCGATCGGTATCTTTGGCATGACGTTCGCCTTGGTCAAGCTCAAGGCCTGCGAGCTGCCGCACAATGTCAACTGGCATATGATTGCCGGCGTGGGCATTCTGGGCGGTATCGGCTTTACCATGTCGATTCTCATCAGCGGCCTCGCCTTCCCGACGGCCCAGTTTGAGGTTCTGGCTGCCAAGGCCGCTATTCTCGCCGGCTCTGTCACCGCGGCCGTACTTGGCATGATCTACATGAGTGTGATCTGCAAGCACCCCGCGCCCAAGAACGAGTAGGCGCGTAGAAACAGACGCCAGAGCCTGCTCGAGCGCGTGTAAAACGCGGTTTTGAGTGGTACTTGCCACCTGCCGGACACCCCAGTGGCCAAAAAACGCCGTTTGTGAGTACTGTCACAAACGGCGTTTCATTTTAGGCGCGAAAAATAATGTACAAATCTATTCTGTCTGTGCATTAACGATTGCGTGGCTGGACGAAAAATGCTGATGCATCCTTCCAAAACCGGACACAAAAGGCCAAGACTGGCCTTTTTAATTCAAAATCGCTGTTACTAAAAAAGTAACAGTACTCATATTTGCTATTTTTTGACCACAGGCCCCAATGACTAGGTTTATTCCACGGTGCCGTAGATGGCGCCCCAGCCGTGGGCGGCCAAGGCGGAGTTGAGCTGGTCGCAAAGTGACTGGCGGTCGTAATAGCCGGGCGGTAGCAGGTTCACGATTTCCATGAGATCGGGTGCCAGGTCCAAGATTTCGGCCTGTACGATCAGATCCAGGCGGTCGATGGCGTGGCGGTCGTAAAACAGTCCGTCGACCAGGCGCTGAAGGTCGCCGAATTCCTCGGCCTGGAACGATCCGTACTCCATAGTGCCTCCTTGGGCGCTTCATGCCGGCATGCGCGGCGATTCGTAATTCATTGCGATGGACTTAATCTATCACGGCTTCATAACGTTGCGACGGTGGCGGTCTATACTTAGAAGAATTGCAACGTACCGCTTCGTGAAAGGTCGCACCCATGCAGACGATCTACCAGAAGATGGAAACCACCGAACTCGATGCCGCCATCGAGGCGCTCAAAGCCGAGGTCGCCGAGGTCAAGGCCAAGGGCCTGGCGCTCGACATGGCCCGCGGCAAGCCGTCGCCCTCCCAGGTGGACATCTCTCGACCCATGCTCGATATCCTCAATGCCGATGCCGATCTGCACGACGGCAACGTCGACTGCTCCAACTACGGCTGCTTTGAGGGCATTCCTTCGGCGCGCAAGCTAGCGGGGGAGTTTTTGGGTTGCCCCGCCGAGCAGACGCTCGTACTGGGTTCGTCGAGCCTTTTGATCGAGCATGACATCGCCGGCATGTTCTGGCGCTGCGGCTCGTGCGGCAGCGAGCCCTGGGAGGCTTACGAGGCCGCGCACGACGGCAAGAAGGTCAAGTTCCTGTGCCCGGTTCCCGGCTACGACCGTCACTTTGGCATCACCGCCGACCTGGGTATCGAGAATGTCCCCGTCGCGATGACCGACAACGGCCCCGACATGGACGAGGTCGAGCGCCTGGTTGCCGCCGACGACTCCATCAAGGGCATCTGGTGCGTGCCCAAGTATTCCAACCCCACGGGCATCACCTTTAGCGAGGACACCGTGCGTCGCCTGGTTGAGATGCCCACGGCCGCACCCGATTTCCGCATCTTCTGGGACAACGCCTACTGCGTGCACGACCTGTACGACGAGACCGACGAGCTCGCAAACATCTTTGACCTCGCTCGCGCGGCGGGCACCGAGGACCGCGTGGTGGCATTTGCCTCGACGTCCAAGATCACCTTCCCGGGCGCCGGTATCGGCTTTATCGGTGCGAGCCCCGCGGTCATCGCCGAGTTCTCCAAGCGCCTGAAGGCCGGCCTCATCAGCGCCGACAAGCTCAACCAGCTGCGTCACGTGCGCTTCCTTCCCACCATCGAGGCGGTCAAGGAGCACATGAAAAAGCATGCCGAGTTCTTGCGCCCGCGCTTTGAGGCCGTCGAGCGCAAGCTCACCGAGGGCTTGGGCGACACGGGCTGCGCCACCTGGACGCACCCCCGCGGCGGCTACTTTGTAAGCTTCGATGGTCCCGAGGGCTCGGCTCAAAAGGTCGCCGCGCTTTGCGCCGACCTGGGCGTCAAGCTCACGCCGGCCGGTGCTACCTGGCCCTATGGCAAGGACCCGCGCGATACCAACATCCGCATCGCGCCGAGCTATCCCACGGTCGAGGACCTGGAGGCCGCGCTCGATGTGCTGGTGCTGGCCGTTAAGCTTGTCGCTGCCGAGCTCGCGCGTGCCGAGCGCGCCTAACGCGCGGCTTCCCGTACTATCCGCACCTTCGATACGTAAAGGAGCATATACATGGATTTGGGTATTTCCACCAACCCCACGCCAGAGCTCTACACCATTAAGGTAACCGGCGAGATCGATATCTCTAACGCCGATAGCCTGCGCAATGCCATCGACCTGGCGCTCGAGCAGCCCACCGAGGCCGTTGAGCTCGATTTTGCCCAGGTGAGCTACATCGATTCGACGGGCATTGGCGTGCTCGTGGGCGCCGCGCACCACGCGGTCGATCACGGCAAGCGCTTTAGCTGCACCAATGTGCAGCCCCCGGTGATGCGCGTGGTCCAGCTGTTGGGTGTCGACCAGGAGATTTCGATCACCGCTGCATAATCTTTGCCCCAAAAGGGCGTGCCGTTTGGCATATGTTTGTGATGCGCTCGGACGTTTTGGCGTCCGGGCGCTATACTTGACCGAATGAATAGACGAGTTCCGGCCGAATGGCGCGGTGCGGGCTCGACTCACATCGAGCCTTGGAGGTATGTGTGTTTGGTATTGGAGAGGGTGAGCTCGCGATCATCGTGGTCTTCGGCTTTTTGCTGTTTGGCCCGGATAAGCTCCCACAGATGGGCCGTACGATCGGCCGTGCCATCCGTCAGTTCCGCGAGACGCAGGAAAAGATGACGGCCGTTGTTCAGTCCGAGATTATCGATCCGGTGAGCGAGGCCGCGTCGGCCCCGGTCAAGCCCAAGAAGACTGCCGTCGATGACGATTCCGATGCAGACGAGGATGCCGTCGAGACAGCTGCGCCCGCAAAGAAGGAGACCTTTGCCGAGCGCCGTGCCCGCCTTGCTGCCGAGAAGGCCGCAAGCGAGGGTGCTGCTGAGGGCGAAGGTGCTGCTGAGGAGGCCGAGGGCGCCGAGTCCACCGAGGCCGAGCCTGCCACTGCCACCGTCGAGCCCGAGCCTGCTGCAGAGCCCGAGTCCGAGCCCGAGCCGGCAGAGCCCACGACGGCTGACCTCTACGCCCGTCGTCCCCGCAAGCGCAAGGCCGTCGTCGACCAGCTCGCTCGCGAGCTCGAGGCCGAGGACGACGCCGCTGCCGCTGATGCCCCGAAGGGAGGCGATGAGTAATGCCTATCGGACCTGCGCGTATGCCGCTCTTCGATCACCTGGGAGAGCTCCGTCGCCGCCTGACCATCGTGGTTGTGTCAGTCTTTGCCGCCGCCATCGTGCTGTATTTCGCCACGCCCGTGGTACTCGATATCCTGGAAGACCCCATCCGCTCCTTTGTGCCGGACGGTAAGTTTTACATCACCACCACGCTCGGCGGCTTTGGTCTGCGCTTTTCGCTGGCCATCAAGATGGCCGTTGTCATGTGCACGCCCATGATCATCTGGCAGATCTTGGCGTTTTTCCTGCCGGCACTGCGTCCCAACGAGCGCAAATGGGTCGTGCCCACGGTGCTCGCCTCGACGGTGCTGTTCTTCCTGGGCGCCATCTTCTGCTATTTCATCATCATCCCGGCGGGCTTTGAGTGGCTTATCGGCGAGACCTCGGCCGTCGCCACGGCGCTGCCCGACCTGGAGAACTACGTCAACATGGAGCTGCTCTTTATGATCGGCTTTGGCGTGGCGTTTGAGCTGCCGCTCATCATCTTCTACCTGTCCGTCTTCCACATCGTGTCCTACGCGGCCTTCCGCGGCGCCTGGCGCTACGTGTACGTGGGCCTGCTTGTGGGCTCGGCTGTGATTACGCCCGACGGCTCGCCCGTTACGCTGGGCCTCATGTATGGTGCCCTGCTCTCGCTCTACGAGATTTCGCTCGCCATTGCCCGCGTGGTCATTACCGCGCGCGAGGGCAAGGAGGGCTTGTTTGTGAGCCGTCTGGACCTGTTCTCGGACGATGAGGACGACGAGGAGTAAATCGGTATGCACGAGGTTGGCATTGTCAACGGCATACTCGATACAGTGATTCGCGCGGCGCGTGGGGCGGGGGCCTCGCGCGCCGTTTTGGTAACGCTGCGTATCGGGGATATGACCGAAGTTGTGCGCGAGGCGCTCGACTTTGCGTGGGAGACATTTCGCGATGAGGACCCGCTCACGCGGGGCTGCGAGCTCGCGGTTGAGGAGATTCACCCACAAAGTGAATGCCTGGACTGCGGCGAGGTCTTCGACCACGATCGCTTCCACTGTCGCTGTCCCCAGTGTGGTGGTGCCAACGTGCGCCTACTGCACGGCCGCGAGCTCGATATCGCGAGTATCGAAATCGAAACCCCCGACGATTAGCCCGCTAGCCATCTGGTGATGGGGTATAAAGGGGCCAAAGTAAGGAGCGCTAAGTATGGCTGAGAAAACGATTGATATCGCGTCGCCGATTCTGTCGCGCAACGAGCGCCTGGCAGATCAGCTGCGTCAGCGATTTAATGAGACAAACACCTATGTGATCAACGTCTTGTCGAGCCCCGGTTCGGGCAAGACCACCACGATCCTGGGCACCAACGAGCGCCTGCGTGACAAGGCCGGCCTGCGCTGTGCCGTCATCGAGGGCGATATCGCCTCGGATGTCGACGCCATCACCATGAAGGAAGCCGGCATGCCCGCCATCCAGATCAACACGGGCGGCCTGTGCCACCTCGAGGGCAACATGATCATGGAGGCCGTTGACGCGTTTGACCAGGCTGTGGGTCTGGAAAACATCGACGTCATCTTTATCGAAAACGTGGGTAACCTGGTCTGCCCAGTCGACTTTGACTTGGGCGAGAACCTGTCCATCATGATTCTCTCGGTGCCCGAGGGCGACGACAAGCCCATCAAGTACCCGGGCATCTTCCAGCACGCTGGCGCGCAGCTGCTCAATAAGGTCGACGTGGCCCCGGCTTTCGATTTTGACATGGATAGGTATACTAAGACACTCGATGACCTCAATCCGCAGGCGCCGCGGTTTGCCGTGAGCGCGCGCAAGGGCGAGGGCATGGACGCCTGGTGCGATTGGCTCATCGGGCAGATCGAGCAAGCAAGGGCGTAAATCGGCCGCCATACGGGCGGGCGTAGCCGTAGAGATACGAGATAGGAGCCTCTTTTGAAGCTCATCATCGCCGAGAAAAACGACGCCGCGCGTCAGATCGCCGAGCGGCTGTCCACGGGTAAGCCTAAAAAGGACAAGGTGTACAACACCGCCATCTACCGTTTTGAGTGGAAGGGCGAGGAGTGCGTGACGATCGGTCTTGCCGGTCACATCCTTGCGCCCGATTTTTGCGACAGCGTGCTGTTCGATAAAAAGCTGGGTTGGTATTCGGTGACCGAGGACGGCGAGATGCTGCCGGCCGACATGCCCGACGGTCTGGCCCGTCCGCCCTACGACACCAAGCGCAAGCCGTTCCTTGCCGACGGTATCTCCATTAAGGGCTGGAAGCTCGAGAGCCTGCCCTATCTCACGTGGGCACCGGTCATTAAACTGCCGGCAGAGAAGGAACTCATTCGCTCGCTCAAGAACCTGGCTAAGAAGTCCGACAGTGTCATCATCGCCACGGACTTCGATCGCGAGGGCGAGCTGATTGGTTCGGACGCCCTCAACAAGGTGCGTGAGGTGGCGCCCGACTTGCCGGTTGCCCGTGCCCAGTACTCTTCGTTTACCAAGGCCGAGATCACGCACGCCTTCGATAATCTCGTCACGCTCGACCAGAACCTGGCCGACGCTGGCGAGAGCCGTCAGCACATCGACCTTATCTGGGGTGCGGTGCTTACGCGCTATCTGACGCTCGCCAAGTTCGGCGGCTTTGGCAACGTGCGCTCCGCCGGCCGCGTGCAGACACCGACGCTTGCCCTGGTGGTCGAGCGCGAGCGCGAGCGTATGGCGTTTGTGCCCGAGGACTATTGGCAGATCCGCGGCATGGGCGCCGCGCAGGGCGCTGCCGAGGACGACCGCTTTAAGATTGCTCACAAGACAGCGCGCTTTACTGACAAGGATGCTGCCGAGACGGCGTATGGTCACGTCGACGGCGCCAAGACGGCGACCGTCGCCGCGGTGACCAAGCGCTCGCGCAAGCAGCAGCCTCCCACGCCGTTTGCGACCACCTCGCTGCAGGCTGCCGCCGCAGCCGAGGGCATCTCGCCTGCGCGCACCATGCGCATCGCCGAGTCCCTCTACATGGCGGGCCTCATCAGCTACCCGCGTGTCGACAACACCGTGTACCCCGCGACACTCGATTTGGGTGCCGTAGTGAGCGACCTGGCAAAGATCAACCCGGCGCTGGCACCTGTGTGCAAAAAGGTGCTTGCCGGACCTATGAAGCCCACGCGCGGCAAGGTCGAGACCACCGACCACCCGCCGATCTATCCTACGGGCGAAGGCGACCCGTCCACGCTCGACGGCGGCCAGCGCAAGCTTTACGACCTCATTGCTCGCCGCTTCCTGGCAACGCTCATGGGTCCCGCGACCATCGAGAACACCAAGCTCGAGCTCGACGTCAACGGCGAGCCGTTCGTGGCTTCGGGCGATGTGCTCGTGACCCCGGGTTTCCGCGAGGCATACCCGTACGGACTCAAGCGCGACGAGCAGATGCCGCCGCTGGAGCAGGGTGACACGGTCGATGTGTTCGACATGAAGCTCGAGGCCAAGCAGACCGAGCCGCCCGCGCGCTACAGCCAGGGCAAGCTCGTGCAGGAGATGGAAAAGCGCGGCCTGGGCACCAAATCCACGCGCGCGAGCATCATCGAGCGCCTGTACGCCGTGCGCTACCTCAAAAACGATCCCGTGGAGCCGAGCCAGCTGGGCATCGCCATCATCGACGCGCTGACGCAGTTTGCCCCGCGCATCACGAGCCCCGATATGACCAGCGAGCTCGATGGCGATATGACCCGTGTGGAGCGCGGCGAGGATACCGAAGAGCATGTCGTGACGCACTCGCGCGCGCTGCTGGCTGGCGTGCTCGACGAGCTGCTCAAGCACACACAGGAGTTGGGCGACGCCATCAGCGACGCCGTCACGGCCGATGCGCGCGTGGGCGCCTGCCCCAAGTGCGGCAAGGACCTGGTTATGAAGACGAGCGCCAAGACCCGCGGCAGCTTTATCGGCTGCATGGGCTGGCCCGACTGCGACGTGACCTATCCGGTGCCGAGCGGCGTCAAGGTCAGCCCGCTCGAGGGCGAGGCGGCCGTATGCCCCGAGTGCGGCGCGCCGCGCATTAAGTGCCAGCCGTTCCGCCAGAAGGCCTTCGAGATTTGCGTGAACCCCATGTGCCCCACCAACTACGAGCCCGACCTTAAGGTGGGTGAGTGCAAGGTGTGCGCCGAGGCAGGACGCCATGGCGACCTGATCGCGCACAAGAGTGAAAAGAGCGGCAAGCGCTTTATCCGCTGCACCAACTACGATGACTGCGGCGTGAGCTATCCGCTGCCGGCGCGCGGCAAGCTCGAGGCGACGGGCGAGACCTGCCCCGAGTGCGGCGCCCCCATCGTGGTGGTCAACACCGCGCGCGGCCCGTGGCGCATCTGCGTCAACATGGACTGCCCGACCAAGGAGAAGAAGCCCGCCCGCGGCCGCAAGACTGCGACCAAGGCGA
>CAMQPJ010000022.1 GCA_947003675.1 uncultured Collinsella sp.
TGCTAACGGCCTCTACGCCAAGGCCAACATCAGCATCTACGGCCTGTTTGCGTAAGGTTTGCCTGCGCTATTGCGCGCTAACCGATCTACCTGATTAAGCCCGCTAGAACGACAACGTTCTAGCGGGCTTTTTGTAACCGAAACCACTAGGATAGGCCTCGTGATCGCGCAAATGCTTCATCGGGTTTCCCCGATTCATCTGGGAAAACAGCTGCAAACGATTACAAGTAACCGGTGAACGGTCGAAAACTACCGTTCACCGATAATCTCAAAACTGGTTCTAACTGGTATTAAGTCAAAAAGACCAATTCACATATCTTCACAATGACCTGCAATTTTTCAACACGCTATTTTTTGCCGCCCTGCGTTGTTTAGACACAAAAAAAGTTCCGATCTTTTGCCAAAGCGTTTCGAAACGGTTTCAAAACCGCAGGTAGAAGTGTTAACGAGCGGTAAACGGTCGATTTATCACCGTGAACGGTGCAAAAACGTTTTACCGTATGAATCAACGGAAGCGGCCTCTTCTGGGGTGATATAGTGACAACAACACGTCACGTGGTTACTACCAGTTTAGAAACCACTGGTCTTCAAAGAACGCTTTCCAAGAAGCTTTAAGGGCAATTGCCCGCTGGCTTTCGAAAATCATCGGACTCAGATCGTACACACCTTCGGAAGGGAAATTTGAATGGTTGGCTTTATTCTTACCGGTCATGGACAGTTCGCACCCGGCCTTGCAAGCGCTATCGCTATGGTTGCCGGCGACCAGCCTGCTTTTACCGTCGTTCCTTTTGAGGGCGACCAGGCCGCATCCTACGGTGAGGATCTCCGCGCCGCTATTACCGCCATGCGCGAGGAGTGCGATGGCGTGCTCGTCTTTACCGACCTGCTTGGCGGCACCCCGTTCAACCAGTCGATGATGATTGCCCAGGATGTCGACAACGTCGAGGTTCTGACTGGCACCAACCTTCCCATGGTTATTGAGCTTCTGTTCCTCCGCGGCAATGCCACGCTCGCCGAGCTTGGCGAGCAGGCCGTGACCGTTGGCCAGACGGGCGTCACCGCCCAGACGGTCGCATCCGTTGCCGGCTCCGAGGAAGAGGATATCTTCGGCGACGAGGACGGCATCTAATGGCCGATTTCGGAGCCAACGTCCTGAGCTCCTCGGTCGCCCTTTTAGGCCTGCTTGTCATCATGGGCTTGATTTACACCATCTGGTCGCAAATCAACATGAAGAAGAAGCAGAAGTACTTCAAGGAGCTGCACACCGAGCTCAAGCCGGGTCAAGAGGTTCTTTTCGCCGGCGGTATCTACGGAACCGTCAAAGGCATCGAAGGCGAGAAGGTCCAGATCAAAGTCCGATCCGGAGCCGTCGTAGATGTTTCGCGTTACGCGATTCAGGAGATCAAGTAACTGTCGTCAGCAAATAACGAAAGGAAGCTGATCAACATGGCAGAACCCAACATTCTTCTTACCCGCATCGATAACCGACTGGTTCATGGTCAGGTTGCCACCCAGTGGAACTCCACCCTGGGCTCCAACCTCATCCTCGTCGCCAACGACGACGTGGCGTCCAACACCATGCGCCAGAACCTCATGAAGATGGCCGCTCCCGCCGGCGTCGCTACGCGTTTCTTCTCTCTGCAGAAGACCATCGACGTCATTGGCAAGGCGAGCCCGCGCCAGAAGATCTTCATCGTGGCCGAAACACCGGAAGACGTGCTTACGCTCGTCAAGGGCGGTGTGCCTATAAAGAAGGTAAACATCGGCAACATGCACATGTCGGAAGGAAAGCGCCAAGTCGCCACCTCCGTCGCAGTTAACGACGAGGATGTCGCTGCGTTTAAAGAGCTGCAGGAATTGGGGGTGGAGTTGGAGATCAGGCGCGTTCCGAGCACGCCTGTTGAGGACACGAGCAAGCTCTTCTCGTAATCCTCGTGATCCACGTTGTCAGGAGTGAAACCCTGACGTTCTGTACGTGAAATCCAAAGTGCGTACATACATTTTGAAAGGAGGAGCAAGATGGAATACTCGATCATCCAGATCGCTCTGGTCTTCGTCGTCACGTTCATCGCGGCAATCGACCAGTTTGACTTCCTCGAGTCTCTCTATCAGCCCATCGTCACCGGCGCCGTCATCGGTCTTATCCTTGGCGACCTCAACACCGGTCTTCTCGTGGGTGGTACCTATCAGCTCATGACGATCGGCAACATGCCGATCGGAGGCGCTCAGCCGCCTAACGCCGTCATCGGCGGCATCATGGCAGCCATTCTCGCTATCGCCACGGGCCTCGAGCCCAACGCGGCAGTCGGCCTCGCCATTCCGTTCGCTCTGCTTGGCCAGCTTGGCGTTACCCTGGTCTTCACGCTTATGTCCCCGCTTATGTCCACGGCCGATAACATGGCTCACAACGCGGACACCAAGGGCATCGAGCGCCTGAACTACTTCGCCATGGCTCTGCTCGGCCTGATCTTCGCTGTCGTCGTCACCCTGTTCTTCATCGCTGGCGCTACCATCGGTCAGACCATCGCTTCTGCCATCCCGACTTGGCTGCAGACCGGTCTGTCCGCTGCAGGCGGCATGATGCGCTTCGTCGGCTTCGCCGTCCTGCTCAAGGTTATGATGAACCGCGATATGTGGGGCTTCTTCCTCATGGGCTTCGGCCTCGCGCTCATCACCGTTGCCAACGATTCGCTGGCAACCCCTGCTCTGCTCATCCTCGCTCTCATCGGCTTCGGCATCGCTTTCTGGGACTTCCAGCAGCAGACCGAGCTGAAGGGTGCAGCTGTTTCTGACGGAGGTGACTTCGAAGATGGCATCTAATGAGTATGTGATCCCGGAGCACTACGAGGATCTCACTCCTGCTCCGCAGCTCGACCAGAAGACCCTCAACAAGATGGCTTGGCGCTCCTGCTTCCTGCAGGCATCGTTCAACTACGAGCGCATGCAGGCCGCTGGCTGGCTTTACTCCATCATCCCCGGTCTGGAGAAGATCCACACCAACAAGAACGACCTCGCGGCTTCCATGAGCCACAACCTGGAGTTCTTCAACACCCACCCGTTCCTCGTCACCTTTGTTATGGGCATCGTGCTTTCGCTCGAGCAGAACAAGGTTGACATCCCCACGATCCGCGCCGTCCGCGTCGCCGCAATGGGCCCGCTCGGTGGTATCGGTGACGCCCTGTTCTGGCTGACGCTCGTGCCTATCACGGCCGGCATCACCTCCAACATGGCCATCAACGGCAACGCCGCTGCGCCGATCATCTTCCTGGTGATCTTCAACGCCGTCCAGTTCGCTCTGCGCTTCTGGCTCATGAATTGGTCCTACAAGCTTGGCACCAGCGCTATTGACGCTTTGACCGCCAACATGCAGGCCTTTACGCGTGCCGCTTCCATCATGGGCGTCTTCGTCGTCGGTTGCCTGGTCGTCACCATGGGTGGCACCCAGATCAACCTCGAGATCCCCAACGGCACCACCCGTGGCCTCTCCGCCACTACCGTGATCGTCTCCGAGAAGGAGGCCGAGAACTTCACCGGTATGGAGGGCATCGATACCGAGACCGCTGAGGCCGGTACCATCGCCATGACTAATGAGGACGGCGACGCCCTCACCGCCACCGATGCCGACGGCAACCCTGTCGAGTGCGGCGTCACCGATCTGGGCAACGGCATGGAGTCCGTTACCTACGGCACCGTTACCGAGGATCCGGTCAACTTCTCTGTTGCCGACACCCTCAACACCATCGTCCCGAAGCTTGTCCCGCTTATGCTTACGCTGCTGCTTTACTACATGTTCGCTAAGCACAGCTGGACCCCGACCAAGGGCATTCTGCTGCTCTTCGTCCTTGGCATCCTGGGCGCTGGCCCGCTTGGTCTCTGGCCGAGCATCTGGTAAGGCTCTAGCTTGAGGGGTGTGTCCCTACGCGGCTCACACCCCGACCCCTTAAGCCATGTGTATGTTAAAAGCCGCGTGCTCGAAAGAGCGCGCGGCTTTTGTTTTCTTGATGATTCGGGTGTGGCAGACAGATAATGCTAAGCACCCTAGGTAGCTAGCCGAATTCGAGCAAAAGGGAGGATAGGATGGCGATCGGAGCGCGTAAGCAACCGCTGTACGATCAGCTGGTCGATATTCTGACCGAAAAGATCGACCATGAATATCGCGCCGGTGACATGATTCCTTCCGAGCGCGAACTTTCGGAGCGCTATGGTCTCTCGCGTACTACGGTACGCCTGGCTCTGCAGGAACTGGAGCGTTTAGGACTGGTGGTTCGGCAGCACGGTCGCGGTACCTTTGTGACCGACCGTTCGGCAAAGGCAACCAATCTTATGCAGTCCTACAGCTTTACCGAGCAGATGCGCGCGATGGGTCGCGACCCCGAGACCACGATTCTCGAGTTTTGCGAGATGGAGGCCGATAAAAATCTGGCCGAGCATATGGGATTGCGTATAGGTGATCGCATTTTTAAGCTTAAGCGCCTTCGTTCTGCCGACAACATGCCCATGATGGTCGAACGCAGCTATCTACCAGTTCGTCAATTTTTGTCCCTAAAGCGACCGCTGCTGGAGCGTAAGCCGCTTTACGATGTGATTGAGCAAGACTTTCAGCAAAAGATACGCGTGGCCGAAGAGGAGTTCTATGCGAGCATAGCCCGTCCCACCGACGCCCACCTTTTGGGAATTGTCGAGGGCTCGCCTGTGCTCGATTTGGTCAGGACTACGTATAACGAGTCAAACGAGGTTGTGGAGTATACACTCTCGGTTGCTCGTGCCGATCAGTTTAAATACAAGGTTTACCACCAGCGTAGCGACTAGTGTTCGCATCGTATCCATATGATGATTCTTTGCATTTAACTGGTTACTACCAGATAACCAACTGAAGTGTATAATTGCACGTCAGAGGATTACTTCTAGAGAGAGGTATTAGAAATGTTCGAGAAGAGTGTCGAGGAGCTCACCGAGCTCGGCGCCCAGATCACCACGGCCGAGATTGCTCAGCAGCCCGAGCTTTGGCGTGATACGCTCAACATCTATCGCGAGAACAAGGAGGCCATCGAGGCCTTCCTGGCCGAGGCTCGCGCTATGGGCGAGGGCCGTCTGTCCGTTGTCTTCGCCGGTGCCGGTACGTCCGACTACGTTGGCGATACCTGCGCCCCGTACCTGCGTCACGCTGGCAACACTGATCTCTACGACTTTAAGCCCATCGCCACGACCGACATCGTGAGCGCCCCGCGCGACTTCCTACGCGCCGAGGATCCCACGCTCGTGGTTTCCTTTGCCCGCTCTGGCAACAGCCCCGAGAGCCTTGCCGCCGTTGCCGTTGCCAAGGAGCTCGTCCACAACGTCAAGTTCCTCAACATCACCTGCGCTCCCGAGGGCAAGCTCGCCGTCGAGTCTGCCGATGATCCCAACGCGCTGACGCTGCTCATTCCGCGCGCCAACGACAAGGGCTTCGCCATGACCGGTTCTTATTCCTGCATGACCCTGCTCTCCACCCTTATTTTTGACACTGCCTCTGACGAGCAGAAGGCCGAGTGGGTCGAGACCATCGCCAAGATGGGCGAGGAGGTCATCTCCCGTGAGCCCGAGATCGCCGATTACCTGGCTGGCGACTTCAACCGCGTGACCTACTTGGGTTCTGGCTCCTTCGGTGGCCTTGCCCAGGAGAGCCAGCTCAAGATCCTTGAGCTCGCTCACGGTCTGGTCGCTACTTCCTACGACACCTCCATGGGCTATCGTCACGGACCTAAGTCCTTCGTCGACGATAAGACGCTCGTCTTCGTGTTCGTCAACAACGACGCCTACACCCGTCAGTACGACATCGACATCCTCAACGAGATTGGTGGCGACGAAATCGCTCAGCACACCATCGCCGTTCAGCAGGAAGGTGCCACCGTCTACGAGGGCGAGTCCTTCACCTTTAAGGGCTACGAGGCACTTCCCGAGGGCTACCTTGCTCTGCCGTTCGTGATGTTTGCCCAGGCTATCAGCCTGCTCAACTCCGTGCGCGTGGGCAACACGCCCGACACGCCGAGCCCCACTGGCACGGTCAACCGCGTGGTTAAGGGCGTGACGATTCACCCCTTCACCGCTTAATCGCGTCCCCCTGTAAGGGCGCCCGTCCGCTCATAACGGCGGGCGGGCGCTTTTTGTTTTACGTGAGCTGGGTATAAGCATCACCACAGTCAACTGCTTTAGAAGCGAGGAGTGCATATGAGCACGTACGCAATTAAGGCTGACAAGTTCTTCTTGCCGGCAGGCCCGCAACTGGGCGGCTATCTTATGGTCGAGGATGGCGTCTTTGGCGCCTGGCAGGCCGACGAGCCCTCTTGCGAGATTAAGGACTACACGGGATCGTGGATCGCACCGGGTATGGTCGATACTCACATCCATGGCTTCTACAACCACTCAACTACCGATAACGATCCCGAGGGCATCGATATCAGCTCGACCGAGCTCGCCCGTCGCGGTACCACCAGCTGGCTGCCCACGACGTTCACCGATGGCGTCGAGCAGATCAAGGACGCCTGCGCCGCCATCGCTCAGGCGGACGAGGGTCGCGGCCCCGACTTCTGCGGTGCCCGCATTCAGGGCATCTACCTGGAAGGCCCCTTCTTTACCATGAAGCACGTGGGCGCGCAGAACCCCGCTTATCTTATCGATCCCTCCGAGGAGGTCTTCGATCAGTGGCAGGAGGCTGCGGGCGGTCGCATCGTCAAGAGCGCCATGGCGGCCGAGCGCGACGGTGCCGCTGCTTATGCGGCTGCTCTGAATGCCAAGGGTGTGGTGACCAGCATCGGTCACTCCGACGCCACCTACGATGAGTGCATCGCCGCCATCAACGCCGGTGCCAGCTGCTTTACGCATACCTATAACGGTCAGCGCGGGCTGCATCACCGTGAGCCCGGTGTCGTGGGCGCTGCCATGTCCACGCCCGAGACCTACGCCGAGATCATCTGTGACGGCAAGCACGTTAACCCTGCCGCCATCAAGGCGCTGCTGCAGGCAAAGGGCTGGCAACACACGGTGCTCATCACTGACTGCCTGGGCTGCGGCGGCATGCCCGAGGGCAGCTACACCAGTGGTGGCATGGACGTCATCATGAAGGACAACCTGTGCTGGCTCGCCGACGGCAAGAGCATTGCCGGCTCGGTGCTCACGCTTGCCCAGGGCGTCAAGAACATCGTTGACTGGGGCATCGCCAGCGCCGATATCGCCATTCGCATGGCAACCGAGGTGCCGGCACGCTCCGCGCACATCGAGGATAAGTGCGGCAGCATCATGCCGGGTCGCGACGCCGACTTTGTCGTGTTCGACCATGAGCTTACCCTCGTCGAGACGTATGTTGGCGGCCAGAGCGTCGGCAACGCCTTTACCGAGTAACGATAGAAAAAGACGGCGGGCCCGAATCTGCTCGGACCCGCCGTATGGGTTAAACGCTCAAAAGCACCTTCACAGTTACAGCTTGTTAGCGATCTTCTTTGCCGTGCGCTTAACGCCGGCCACCAGGCCTCCTGCAGGATGCTCCTTCTCGTATGCTAGACGCTTCTCACGTTTGGCGTACTCTTCGACGATGATATCGCCGTACTCATCTTCGATCTTGTCGAAGAAGTCGACGGCGCCCTTAATTTCCTCAGCGGTCGGGTGTCCCTTTTGGACACCGCCGGCGAGTTTGAACGGCCCCCACGTATCAAAGCCGGGGCAGCCGTAGACACCCATAAAGATGGCCTGCCTCATGCGGCAGATGCCATCGATATCCTTGCCGTACCACTTGTTTTTGCCACCGTAGGTCATAAGGCCAAACACCTTGTCCTGCGGCTGCAGCACGTTGGTCAGTACACGTGCCATATCCTTGTCGATCTCGGAGTAATAGATGCCCGTGGCGACGCCGATTAGATGATATTCGTGCAGGTTGGGGTACTCGTTTTTGCCGAGTGACTTCACGTCGAGGGTATCGATCTCGGGGTGCGCCTCGACGATGGCGTCCACGAGCTTTTTCGTATTGCCGTGATGGCGCGAGGCGTAGAGGATGATGGTTCGCATAAGAAGGCCTTTCAGCTGTAATTGCATCAATGTCTGTATGGTACCCCGTTACATGGCTGGGATACCGGACGCATCGATGAACGTGCGGGTTTGTCCTTTGGTCAGGGCCGAGACGGGTACTTGCGAGCAAAAAGCAGTTGTTCGAAAGGATGGGCAATGGAATACGCTCTCTCCAACGATTCGATTTCTATTAAGGTGTCCACGGCTGGTGGTTCGTTTACCTCGATCGAGGCCGGAGGTCGCGAGTATCTGTGGCAGGGCGATCCCGCCGTGTGGTCCGGCCAGGCACCGATTTGCTTCCCGATTTGCGGAGGCTTGCGCGATAACAACGCCATGACGTTTGCCGGGCATCATGTAAAGCTCGCTCGCCATGGGTTTGCGCGCAAACAGGAGTGGAAGCTGCTGAGCCAGAGCGAGAACGAGCTGGCGATGTGCCTGGCTTCGGAGGATAACGCCGCGCTGCTGAGCGATTATCCGTATCCGTTTAAGCTTGTCGCCCGCTATACGCTCGAGGACGCTGCCGTGCGCGTTTCCTATGAGGTCACCAACGAGGGCACCGAGGACATGCCGTTCTTTATTGGCGGTCATCCCGGCTTTAGGTGTCCGCTCGATGAGGGCGAGGCCTATACGGACTACGAGTTGCGCTTTGAGAAGGACGAGGCTGCGGAGCTCTGCACCGCCGTCCCCTCGACTGGCTTGATTGACGTGACCAATCGCTCCAAGAACCCCATGGTGGGAAAGACGCTGCCTCTGTCACATGAGCTCTTCGATTTTGCGGAGACCATCTTTGACGTGCTCGAGAGCCGTCAGGTCACGCTTTCCAAAAAGGGCGAGGACAAGGGCGTCCGCCTGAGCTTTGAGGACTTCCCATATCTCATTGTGTGGAGCAAGCCCGAGGGCGATTTTGTGGCGGTTGAGCCCTGGGGCGGCCTTTCGACCTGCTCCGATGAGGACGACGTGCTTGAGCATAAGCGCGGCTGCCTTGTCGCCAAGCCCAAGGAGACCGTCGTTCGCTCGTTCACGATTGAGATTCTGTAATTCCGTTTTGTCGACTCGTATCGCGAGGCATAAGGAGCCTGCGAGATAAGGAGCTAAAAATGATCCTCACCGTTACGATGAACCCGTCTGTCGATACGCGCTATCAGCTCGATGAGCTCATTATCGACGACGTTAACCGTGTGACGCCCGAAAAGACCGCTGGCGGCAAGGGCCTCAACGTGGCCCGTGTGCTGGGTCAGCTGGGCGACGACGTTGTGGCAACCGGTCTGCTCGGCGGCCACATGGGCGCTTACATGGCCGAGCTCATGGACGCCAACGGTATTAACAACGACTTTGTGCCCATCAAGGGCGAGACTCGTATTTGCCTCAACATCCTCCACGCCGGCAACCAGACCGAGCTGCTCGAGAGCGGCCCGACAATTGCCCCCGAGGAGCTCGATGCCTTTACCGCCAAGTTTACTGAGCTTGCGGGCAAGGCCGACGTCGTCACCATTTCGGGTTCGCTGCCCCGCGGTGTCGAGGCAGACTACTATGCCAAGATCACGGGCATTGCCGAGAACGCCGGCGCCAAGGTGCTGCTCGATACCTCGGGCGCTTCGCTCGAGGCCGCCCTTAAGTCCGAAATTAAACCCGAGCTGGTCAAGCCTAACCTGACCGAGATCAACGGCCTTCTGGGCACGAGCTTTACCACCGACGATGTGGACGAGCTCCGTGCCGCGCTCGCCTCTGACGCCCGTTTCTCCGATATCCCCTGGGTCGTCGTATCCATGGGCGCTGCCGGCTCCGTTGGCTTCCACAATGGCCGTGCGTTCCGCGCAAAGACGCCCGACATCCCTGCCGTTAACGCCACGGGCTCGGGCGATTCGACCATTGCCGGCTTCGCACATGCGATTGCTGCTGGTGCGGATGACGAGACGGTGCTGCGTACCGCCAACACCTGCGGCAAGCTCAACGCCATGGATCCCATGACCGGCCATCTGGTCATGGATCGTTGGGACGAGGTCTACAACGGCGTTGTCGTGACTGAGCTGTAAGAGTTTGGGCGACGGCTCCGGCATCGCTTGCTAGCTCATGTTGACGACAAGTGCGGTAGCATTATGCCGGGGCGCGACGCCGACTTTGTCGTATTCAATCCCGACCTTACCCTGGTCGAGACGTATGTGGGTGGCAACAGCGTCGGTAACGCGTTTATCGAGTAGCCGCCAAAGGAACGATCCGAGAGGGGATTTAGATGATTTACGGTGCACTGGGCGATATCGAGGAGTACCGCGGAATGCTCAAGGGCCTCGACGTGCTGATTGATTGGCTCGAGGAGAACGATCCGGCGGAGCTCGAGGTCGGCAGCCATCCGATTCTGGGCGACAAGGTCTTTGCGAACGTCATGGCTCCCACGACGCGTCCCGAGGCCGAGGCCCACTATGAGACGCATCAGCGCTATCACGACCTGCAGATCGACATTGAGGGTCGCGAGGCCTTTAAGGTTGCCACGGGCAGCCTGACGCTTGTCCAGGAGTTTGACGAGAAGGACGACTACGATCTGGTCGATTCCGACGCTTCGATCGCCGGCGATCTTGCTGACGATAAGTTTGCGCTGTTTGTTGCCGGCGAGCCTCATATGCCCACGCTCGAGTTCCCGGGCGATGGCGCGCAGCCGGTCAAGAAGATCTGCTTTAAGCTGCTTGCAGACGCTTACTGGGAGGAGTAACGAACTGCTCGTGAGCTAGCGTGATTTCCCTTGGGGAACGCGTTTGAGCCCCGCTGATCGCGGTCCCCTTGGGGATTGCGGTTGGCGGGGCTTGTTGTTGAGTAGGGGAGTTGCCGACGGCGTTGTGCTTGGATTGGCGGATGCGCGCTCGAAATCGGCAACAAAAAAGCCGCCCGAAGGCGGCTATCTTGTGCAATGGAGCCAGCGACCGGGCTCGAACCGGTGACCCCCGCTTTACGAGAGCGGTGCTCTACCAACTGAGCTACGCTGGCGGCCATGTGATGACGCAACTGAGGCGTCAACGGCTGTCTATGATACGGGACATCGCA
>CAMQPJ010000023.1 GCA_947003675.1 uncultured Collinsella sp.
CCCCCCCGCCGGCGGGCGGGGGGGGCGCGGCCCCCCCCCCCCCCCGCGCCGGGGGGGGGGGGGGGGGGCCCCCCCCCCCCCCCGCCCCCGGGACTTTGGAAAGGAACGGACCTCATGGCAGAATTCGACTTCGAGAAGCAGCTCACCGTCACGGAGACCGGCATCCCCGGGCTCAAGGTGGTGGAGCTCTCCGTCCACGGAGACAACCGCGGCTGGTTCAAGGAGAACTGGCAGCGCGAGAAGATGGTGGCGGCGGGCATCCCCGACCTGCGCTTCGTGCAGAACAACATCTCCTTCAACGACAACAAGGGCGTCACGCGCGGTATCCACGCCGAGCCCTGGGACAAGTTCATCTCCGTGGCCACGGGCTCGGTCTTCGGCGCGTGGGTGGACCTGCGCCCCGGCGCGGGCTTCGGCAAGGTCTTTACCTGCACGCTCGACCCCTCGCGTGCCATCTTCGTGCCGCGCGGCGTGGGCAACTCCTACCAGGCCCTGGAGGACGGCACCGCCTACACCTACCTGGTGGACGCCCACTGGTCCCTTGAGCTCAAGAAGACCTACACCTTCGTGAACCTGGCCGACCCTGAGCTCGCCATCCAGTGGCCCATCCCGCTGGAGGAGTGCGAGCTCTCCGAGGCCGACAGGGCGCACCCGATGCTCGCCGACGCCCTGCCCATGGCCCCGCGCCGCACGCTCGTGACCGGTTGCAACGGCCAGCTGGGCCGTGCCGTGCGCGCCATGGCTGAGGAGCGCGGCCTCGCCGGCAGCTTCGATTACTGCGACATCGACACCTTCGACATGTCCGATCCGGCGGCCTACGGCAAGTACGACTGGTCGCTCTACGGCACCGTGATCAACTGCGGCGCCTACACGGCGGTGGACAGGGCCGAGACGCCCGAGGGCCGCAAGGTCTGCTGGGCCGCAAACGCCACGGGGCCGGCCCTGCTCGCCCGCACCTGCGCCGAGCACGGCATCAAGCTGGTGCACGTGAGCTCGGACTACGTGTTCGACGGCACGGCCGAGCTGCACACCGAGGACGAGGCGCTCTCGCCGCTCTCCGTGTACGGCCAGTCCAAGGCCGCCGGCGACCTCGCGGTGGAGGGGTGCCCCGCGCACTACATCCTGCGCTCCAGCTGGGTCATCGGCCGCGGCCACAACTTCGTGAAGACCATGCGCGCGCTGTCCGACCGCTGCGCGAACGCGGACGACGCCCTGGAGCGGGTCACCGTGGTGGACGACCAGGTGGGCCGCCTCACCTTCACCGAGACCATGGCGGGAGCAATCTTCCACCTGCTCGGCTACCGCGAGGGCGACATGGAGCCGACGGCCCCCGCGCCCTATGGCCTGTACAACTGCACCAACTCGGGCGAGCCCGCCAGCTGGGCCAAGATCGCCGCGATGGTGTTCGAGCGCGCCAACGGCAACGGCGGCAAGGTGGTGCCGGTCTCCACGGCCGACTACTATGCCAACGCTGCCGGCCCCATCGCTCCGCGCCCGGAGCACTCCGCGCTGGAACTCGCCAAGCTAGAGGCCACCGGCTTCAAGCCCACGGATTGGTACGCCGAGCTCGAGGCGTACATGGGCGAGCTGCTGGCTGAATAGCCAATACCTGCACGTCCACTTAACTAGGTTCAGTTGACGTGGGCCAAGATAATCGCTGCGTGTTGAATGGAGCCCATTTCGGTGGGCTCCTTTCTTTTTTTATGTCTGCTATTTCCGCCAAGTCAATCGACGAGTCCGCGGCATCGCCGTGCCGCGCATCTATCCCAAGATGCGATGCTTGATACTCGAAAGAACCCCTCGGATGTAGATCCGTTTGGCCTCGGCATCATCATCTCGCTCGATATCGAGGCGCGGATAGCCGCTCGTGTACTCTACGTTTGGATTCGCGAGTACGTCTTTGCGCATGGTGGGGAACCGCAGCCAGAGCTCGGCAAGGCCCGTGGCGCTTCCGTAGATAGCGTTGAGGTTTGCGGCTGCTACGTAGGCGCTGCCGTGGGTGGTTGCGCGCGCATGAGGGGTGCCGAGGACGAGCTTGTCTTGCTGGCGCAGGAGGAACGAGAGCTCCATTACCTCGGTTTGGAGGTTCCCGTATTCGTGGAGTCGATCGATCAAGGCTTCGAGGTCGCTGCGCCGGATCATGAAGAGGTCGGAGCTTGCGGCCGAGAAGTTGCACGTTGCCTCTGCAAGACCGTTGTAACCGCCGCCCATGTTGTCCGTGAAGTTGCGGTTGGGGGCAACGGGGGTTCCGTCCGCGAGGGGCACGGTGCCCGCTTGTGCGATGAGGCCATCGGGGTAGAAGAGCTTGGGCGAGACGATGCCTACCTCGGCTCGGCAGAAGTAGGAAGCCGTGGTTACGATGCAGTTCTCATCGTCGAACTCAATCTTGTCGGTTGCGAAGAGGATGAGGTCCGTGTCTAGAGTTTCGAGCGCCTCTCGTGCTGTCGCTTTGAGGCTTGTAGGGATGAGGATGATGCTCGTGCTCGAGATGCCGTGTGCGCTGCTTATAGATTCGAGCAAGCACGCAGTGTCTTGCGTGCTGTTGCTCATAACGGCTAAGCCGATCTTCGGAGCGGGTGAGGCATTCTTGTAGTCCACGTGATACACGCATGAGTTGCTGGTCTCCTCAACATGCGTCTCGATTCCTCGGCGCGAGAAGTGATTCTCCAACGCTGTGGCTCCGGCAAGAACGGCGTAGGGCTTGGACTCCATGACGCCGCCGTTGGTGGAGCCAGCGTGCACGCGCCAATGGTAGAGGACCTCGGGGATGTGGCAGATGCAGCGAGCGTGCTCTACGGCTTTGAGTGAAAGATCGTAGTCCTGCGCACCGGAGACCTCGTTGGGCGACAGCTCCACGCGGTCGAGGATGTAGCGGCTCACCATGAGCATGTGCACCATGTAGTTGTGCGAGTAGAGCAGATCGCGGTTGAAGTCGGGCTTGAAACGCGGGGCGTAGCCGGCGGAGTCATCTTCCTCGAAGTTGTCCTCGTCGCAGTAGAAGAGATCCGCGTCGGGATGTTCAGCCGCGAACGCCATGTAGCGCTCGAGCACGTAGGGGGAGAGCGTGTCGTCGTGGTCGGCAAAGGCCACATAGTCGCCCGTGGCGGCGCGAATGCCTATGTTGGTATTGCCGGCGATGCCTAAGTTCTCGGGGAAGTCAATGGTCTTGATGCGCGGGTCCGCGTAGGTGGTCAGTACTTCCTGCATGCCCTCGTTGTCCGGGCTCGCGTTTACCAGCACGAGCTCCCAGATCGTATAGGTCTGCGCGAGCACCGAGTCGATCATGTCGCGCAGGTAGGGCAGCGGCGTGTTGTACAGCGGGCAGATGATGCTCACGAGCGGGTGGAAGTCTGCGGGAATGGAGCCTTCCGGCAGGGGCTGGGGCTTGGGATAGCTCGCGTACGCGCCGTCGATGCTGGGATTCACCATGTCGAGGTCGCGGCGGATGCGCATGCGCTCGCGGCGAAGCCCCGTCATGGTGTCGAGCGCGCGGTCCTGATAGGCGAGGGTGAAGTTGGCGGCGGATCCATCGACCTTGATGGAGAGGACGGGGTTGGCTCCTTTGGCCTGGGGCTCCAGGATGAAGAATTCCGCATGCGCGCCGAGGGGCGTGCCGTTCTTGGCAGTAAGGGCAAAGTCCGCGGGATCGGGCAGCGTGTTTCCGCAGCCCTTCAGCTCTGCTCGGTAGACTACCCGGCCTCCATCGGCCTCGAGTACTTGGGCGATGGTTGCGGTGATGGACGAAGCGATCATGTGGATATCCGATCTGCAAGCGTGCTAGAAGCGCCGGGGCTACAGTGTGCGCCCGCGACGAGAGGTTTGGTGATTCGGGTCAAATGATAGCAAAGGGGAGCGCGCGCGGGGCTTCCTTGGTATCCTTGTTCAGATACGAATGCGGCGGCGCTCCTTGGTGCGCCCAACCGCCATGTCCCCGAAAGGTCGTTCTGCATGAAATCCGACGCTCGCGCGCTCGTTTCCGTCATCATTCCCGTGTGCAACGTGGAGAAGTACCTCGTCCAGTGCCTGGAAAGCATTCTTTCCCAGACGCACCGCGAGCTTGAGATCATCTGCCTGAACGATGGCTCTAAGGATGGCTCGCTCGCGATCCTGCGCGAGTTCGAGGCACGCGATCCGCGCGTGGTTGTGGTCGACAAGCCCAACGAGGGCTATGGCGCCACGTGCAACCGAGGCCTGGAGATGGCCCGCGGCGAGTGGGTTTCCATCATCGAGCCGGACGACTGGATCGACCCGGCTATGTACGAACGCATGCTTGCGCGCGCAGCCATGGTGGATGTGCCGGTGGACATCGTCAAGTGCCCGTGGATCGATGTGCACGACTGGGATGACCCTTCAACGCAGTACGAGCAGCAGTGCGTGTTGACGCACCGCCTGCCCAGCACCACGCGTCCCGTGACCCTGACCGACCTGCCCATCATGGTGGAGCAGCACCCCAGCATCTGGAGCGCCATCTACCGTCGCGACTTCCTGAACGAGCGCAGTATTCGCTTCATTCCGTACCCGGGTGCCGGGTGGGCGGACAATCCGTTCCTCATCGAGTCGTTCTGCCAGGCCAAGGCAATCATGACGTTCGACGAGGCGTTCTACCACTACCGCTGCGACCTGCCCGGCGCCACGTACAACCATAAGAAGGACAGCGCGGTCGCCCTGCCGTTCGACCGTTGGTGCGACATGACGGACATCCTGGAGCGATTGCACGTGACCGACCGCGGTATCCTCGAGGCGCACTACATGCGCGGCTTCAATTACATCCACGGCGGAATCGTGGACGATGGCTGGGAGAACCCCATCGTGAAGGACGGTACACGCCGTGTGTTCTCGCGCATGGACACCGAGATTGTGCTGGGGCATCCCAAGCTTTCCCCCAAGCGCAAGCGCTTCTACCTGGAGCAGATGGGCATAGCTGGCCGACGCGTGCCGGTGTGGCCGCGCGTGAAGTACTTCGCGAGCGAGACGCGCTTCTTCGTGAAGAGCAATGGCGTTCGCGGCCTGCTGCGCAAGGTCGGTGGTTTTGCGAACGGCAAGGCAGTCGCCGCCCGTCGAGCCAAGGAGAACGCAAAGGGGTAGGGGTCCTGCTTGTGTTCTCATGAGCGCGCACCCGACTCTCCTGATTGTATGCAGCTCGTCGAGGCAAGAAATCGCGCAAGCGCCCCTGTGTTATCATACATTGTTCGGCAAGGGCGGCATCTGCCGCTAACGTGCAATCAATAGGGAGGCGTCGTCGGTGTCCTCACAGACTCTCGCAACCGAAAAGGCCCCGCGTCCGTATAAGAAGGACCTGCTCATCCTCGAGCAGCTCGTCACCAAGGACTTCAAGCTCAAGTACCGCCGTAGTTTCCTCGGCGTGTTGTGGAGCGTTCTCAACCCGTTGCTCATGATGATCGTCATGTCCATCGTGTTCTCTTACATGTTTGGCAGCAACGTCCCCAACTTCCCGCTCTACCTCATCGTGGGCAACGTGACGTTCTCGCTCATGAGCGACTCCACCAACGCGGCGCTCACGAGCATCATCAACGCCGCGCCTCTGCTCAAGAAGGTCAAGGTCAACCGGTACATCTTCCCGGTGCAGAAGGTCTTGTTCGCGCTCGTGAACTTCGCTTTCTCGCTCATCGCCGTGGCCATCGTCATGCTGTTCTTCCAGGTTATGCCCACGTGGCACTTCATCTGGCTGCCCCTGTGCCTGTTCTTGCTGATGCTCTTCTGCATTGGCGTGGGCCTGGCCATCGGCGCGCTCTCCGTCTTCTTCCGCGACATCATCCACCTGTGGAGCGTCGTCATTATCGCGTGGACCTACCTCACGCCCATCTTCTGGGATCTCTCCTTGCTTATCGACAAGGGCGCCCCGCACTGGATCATCATGCTGGTGAAGATTAACCCCATGTACAACTACCTCGAGTTCATGCGTGACATCTTCCTGTGGCAGCAGAACCCCACGCCCACGGTGCTCCTCATGTGCATCGCGTGGGCCATCATCGCGCTCATCATCGGTATCTTCGTGTTCAAGAAGACCGAGCACAAGTTCATTCTCTACGTCTAAGGCGGCACCATGGCAGACGCTATCAACACTGAATACGCCATCGAGGTCGACGATGTCACGATGGTCTTCAACATGGCCAGCGAGCAGCTCAACTCCCTCAAGGAGTACTTCATCAAGCTCGTGCGCCACGAGTTGTTCTTCAAGGAATTCCATGCTCTGGAGCACGTGAGCTTCAAGGTTAAGAAGGGCGAGGTCATCGGCCTGGTGGGAACCAACGGTTCCGGTAAGTCCACCATGCTCAAGATTATCGCCGGCGTGCTCGAGCCCACGAAGGGCACCGTGACGGTTCGTGGCAACATCGCACCCCTCATCGAGCTGGGCGCTGGTTTCGATCTTGAGCTCACGGCGCGTGAGAACATCTTCCTCAACGGTGCGCTTTTGGGTTACTCCAAGCAGTTCATGGAGGAGCACCTGGACGAGATCGTGGACTTCGCCGAGCTGCGCGACTTTCTCGACATGCCTATGAAGAACTACTCATCTGGTATGGTCGCGCGTATCGCGTTCGCCATCGCCACCGTGGTGGAGCCCGACATCCTCATCGTCGATGAGACGCTCTCCGTGGGCGACGTGTTTTTCCAGCAGAAGTGCGAGCGCCGCATCCAGAGCTTCATAGATTCCGGCAACGTGACCGTGTTGTTCGTGAGCCATTCCATCGAGCAGGTGGAGCGCATCTGCACCTCCGCGGTGTGGATCGAGAAGGGCCACGAGCGCATGATCGGTCCGGTGGACGAGGTCTGCGCGGCTTACAAGGCGCAGTTCGACTAACATGTCCGGCGCGTGCGACAAGGCGGCGGAGCGGGGCGTCGACGCCCGGCCGTTGTTCTCGATCATTATGCCGTGCTACCGAGTCGCGGCCTACCTACCCTCCGCCATCGCGTGCATCCGCGCGCAGACGTGTGCGGACTGGGAGCTCATCTGCGTGGACGACGCTTCTCCCGATAACGTCGCGGAGCTCGTCGAGTATGCTGCCGCCGAGGATCCGCGCATTCGCCTCGTGCGTCATAAAGTTAACCATGGTCTCGCCGATGCTCGCAACACCGGCATCTCCGCCGCCCGCGGACGCTACGTTTGGATGCCCGATCCGGATGATGCGTACGCTCCCGACCTGCTCGAGCGCTGTGCCGAGAAGATCCGTTCCCAGGCCGATGCGGAGGCCAGGACCGACGTCGTGGTGTTCGGACTTACCGAGGAGCTCTTCGATGCGGACGGTTCCGTATACGGTGCGCACGACATCGTGCCGGCGCTCGACGGGGCTTTTTCGGGCTCCGATGCGCACGCGCAGGTTCTCGACCTCGAGGACCGCACGCTTCTGGGCTATGCGTGGAACAAGGTCTACCGTGCGGAGGTGCTGGACGGCATCGCGTTTGAGACCGTTCCCCTCATCGAGGACATCGTCTTTAACGTTGCGGTCTTTAACCGCGTTGAGAACCTTGCGCTCGTTGCGCGTCCCTTGTACCGCTACGAGAAGCGCGTGGCCGCCAACCTGACGGCCAAATTCGTGCCCGAGTACTACGAGGTGCATCGCCGCCGCATCGACGATGTATACCGCCAGCAGGTGTCGTGGGGCCTCGATTCCGCCGATGTCCGCTCCCGTCTCGGGGCTCGCTATGCGCGCTACATCTTGTCCGCGCTCGAGCGCAACTGCGATGCGCGCGCGGGGCTAAACTATGCGGGCCGCGTGGCCTTCTGCCGCAGCGTCATGGACGACGATCTCTTTGGTGCGCTTGTCCTGAGTGCGCGCCCTCGGGGCGGGGCAGCCCGTGTGGTCGTGGGCCTCCTCAAGACGCGCAGCGCCCTGGTGTGGTGCGCCGTCGGTCGCATCATCCACCTCGTGAGGTCGCGCGCCGGCCTCGCGTACCGTAAAGCCACGTTCTCCCGTTAGGAGCCCTCGTGCCTAAGAACACGTTCGACGCATCTGCGCCACAGCTCACCATCGCCGTTCCCGCGTACAACGTTGAGTCTTACCTCGCCCGCGGCCTCGAGTCCTACCTCGACCCGCGATTCGTGGGCAAGCTCGAGGTCGTCGTGGTGGACGATGGCTCTACCGACGGCACCCGTGCGCTTGCGGAGGAGTTCGCCGCGCGCAGCCATGGCGTGATCCGTGTCATCTCCAAGAAGAACGGAGGCCACGGCTCGGCCGTGAACGCCGGCCTGGCCGAGGCACGCGGGCGCTATTTCCGCGTGGTGGACGGCGACGACTGGGTGAACACGGACGGTATGGCCGAGCTACTCGAGCGTCTTGCCGACCTCGATTGCGACCTTGTGGTAGACAAGAAGCGCGAGATCGACATGACTTCTGGCGAGGGGCTTCCGTTCCCGCTCGCCAAGGGCGTTGTCACAGGTCGCGTGCTCGACTTCTCCAGCGTTCTCACCAACGGCGACACCGTGTTCCAGATCATGATCCACACGCTCACAGCGCGTACTGATTACCTGCGCGGTATCGGCATCCATCTGCTCGAGCACACCTTCTACGAGGACTACGAGTACGTGGTCAAGGCAAGTGTGCCCGCCTCCACCATCTGCTACCTCGATATCGAGGTGTACCAGTACCTGGTGGGCAACGAGAACCAGTCCGTGAGCCAGGCGAACTACGTGCGCCGCTGGGACGATCACGACCGCGTGGTCATGGAGCTCCTGGGCTACCTTGAGCGCTGCGAGCACGGTGAGGTGTGCGCCGCGAGCGGGGAGAAGCTTTCGAATGAGTCCGTCTGCTACATGCGTGAGAAGGTCCACCTCATCGTGGACACGCACTACAACATCGCGTTGCTGTTCGATGAGGACCGCCGCCGTGGGCGTGCGCGCGCCAAGGCGTTCCGACGCGAGCTGAGGCGCGCGGACATAGACCAGTGGGCGCGCGGCGAGCAGCGTTACCGTATGGCCATGCTCCTCAACCGCTTGAGCTTCTCGTACAACTCCATCAAGCGCTTGGTCTCCAAGCGCCGTCACTAGCACGCTATCAAGGGATGATCCATGAGCCGTAAACCGCGCATAGCCATATTCAGCGCCGACGCCAAGCTTGGCCACGAGGTCAAGGGTGCCACGCGTTACACGTTCCTCGCGACGCTCCTCGTAGAGCGCGGCTTTGATGTCGACTTCATCACGAGCGGTTTCCAGCACTGGGAGAAGCGCCAGCGTGATTTGGCGACGTTCGACACGAGCATGCACGCGTTCAACGTGAAGTTCATTGCCGAGCCGAGTTATCCCGCCAACATGTGTCCCCAGCGTATCTGGGCGCACCATGTGATGGCCAAACGCGTGACGGCGTACTTCGATGCGGACCACGACTACGATCTCATCTACTGCCAGATTCCGCCCAACGACGTGACGCTCGCCGTGGGACGGTCCGCAAAACGCTACGGCATCCCCTTCGTGGTCGACGTGAACGACCTGTGGCCCGAGGCCTTCCGTATCGCGCGCGACGTTCCGGTGCTCTCCGACATAGCGTTCGCTCCGTTCGAGCGCCAAGCTCGCCGCGCGTACGCGTTGGCGGACGCCGTGGTGGGTACGTCCGACGAGTACGCCGCGCGCCCTTTCCGCGACCGCGCCGAGGATATCCCCAAGCTCGTGGTGTACGTGGGTAACGACCTCGATGAGTTCGACGCGGGCGCCGCTGAGAACGCCGGCTCCGTGAAAAAGCCCGAGGGCGAGGTCTGGGTTGCCTACGCGGGTAATATCTCGGCGCTCTACGACTTGGAGACGCTCGTCGAGGCTGTGGCGATAGCTGCCAAGTTGTATCCCGAGCTCAGGCTCAAGATTCTTGGCGATGGACCCGAGCGCGCCTCCGTCCAGACGGCAGTTGAACGAACAGGAGCGCCTGCTGAGCTTTTAGGCTATATGCCGTACCGCGTCATGGCGGCTTGGCTCAAGGCGTCCGACATGGTGGTCAACTCGTTGGTGGCGAACGCGCCCCAGAGCGTGCCCACCAAGATCGGCGATTACCTGGCCTCGGGACGTCCCATGATCAACACGTCCATGAACGCTGAGTTTCGCGAGAAGGTCGTGCGTGACGGCTTTGGCGTGAATGTTGTGCCGGGTGACACCGAGGGGCTCGCCAGGGTGATCTGCGAGCTTGTCGAGGACGAGGCGGGACGCGCGCGCATGGGTCGCGTGGCGCGCGAGCTCGCGGCGGCACAGTTCGACCGCCCGCATTCCTATGAGGCTACCGTCGACCTCATTCGGAGTTTGATCGCCGAGCGCTCGAAGTAAACCGCACGCGGCCGCTCGTGCGCGAGGCGGATTAAATGCTGAAGGCTGGCAAATAGGCCCACCTCTTTGCCAAAGTTGTGTGAGAAGGAGTACCAACCGAACGGCGTAGGGGCGGTTTACCTCGCGTTCGTGTTGTCGTTGCGATAGTCACCGAAGGCGTATTTGCTATACACATTGACTTCCCACTGCTTTTTTTCGACCTTTGCCACGGAGTCGAGGATAAAACCAGTCGCGAGACTTAAGCCACACAGGAACATAAACGATGCGGCGAGCAGGGCGGTTGGGAAGCGCGGAACAAGACCGGTCTGGAAATACTCGACAATGATGGGAATGCCCAGGGCAAGACCGATTATTGCAAACAGGAGCGCAACGAGGCTGAAGAATTTGAGCGGGCGGTAGTCCTTGAACAGCGTGCCGATCATGGCGACGACCTTAATGCCGTCGCTGACGGTATTAAGCTTAGATTCGGATCCTTCGGGGCGATCGCGGTACTCAATAGGCACATCCTTGATGCGCCAGCGGTGGTCGACGGCGTGGATGGAAAGTTCTGTTTCAATCTGAAAGCCCTCGGAAAGCACGGGGAACGTTTTGACAAAGGGACGGTTCATGGCGCGATAGCCCGTCATGACGTCATCGAAGCTGTATCCGTAAATCCATTTGATCATGGCACGAACCAGATTGTTGCCAAAGCCGTGGAAGGCGCGCTTGTTTTCCTCGGCGTAGGTGCCGTTGGACAGGCGATCGCCGACGGTCATATCGG
>CAMQPJ010000024.1 GCA_947003675.1 uncultured Collinsella sp.
CTTATCACTCATGATCTGGACGGCGCCGCGCTGGCGGCACCCGTTGATGCCGCACGCCGTAATGGCGCTGCATACAAGACGCGCACGATCGACGACCTTCGCATTAAGGATGACCGCCTGCGTGCCGCCATCGAGGGCACGGGGCACCTGCTGTTTGACGGCGGCATGGGCACCATGCTGCAGGCCGCCGGCATGAAGGCAGGCGCCCTGCCCGAGCTGCTCAACTTTGAGGAGCCCCAGGTCATTACCGACATTCAGCGCCAATACGTCGAGGCTGGCTGCGACGTGATCACCGCCAACACCTTTGGCGCCAACGCTCACAAGCTCGACGGCGCCGCCACCGTGGCAGACGTCTTTGCCGCGGCAGTCACCTGCGCCCGCGAGGCCGGCGCCCGCTACGTCGCCGGCGACATCGGCCCCATCGGCGCCCTGCTTCGCCCCTTGGGTACCCTCAGCTTTGACGAGGCCTACGACCTCTTTGCCAAGGAGGTGCGCGCCGGCGTCGCTGCGGGCGTCGACCTCTTTATTATCGAGACTATGACCGACCTGGCCGAGATCAAGGCGGCAGTCCTCGCCTGCCGCGAGAACTCCGACCTGCCCGTCTTTGCCACCATGACCTTTGAAGAAGACGGCCGCACCTTCTTGGGCACGAGCCCCGAGGTCGCCGCCATCACCCTCGACGCCATCGGCGCCGACGTCCTGGGCATCAACTGCAGCCAGGGCCCGGCCGAGCTCCGAGGACTCGCCGCGCGTATGCTCACCGTCACCGACAAGCCCGTTATGGTGCAGGCCAATGCGGGACTGCCTCACGTGGACGACGACGGCAATACCGTCTTTGATATCCAGGCACCCGAGTACGCCGAGGCCGTCGCCGGCATGATCGAGGACGGCGTGAGCGTCGTCGGCGGCTGCTGCGGCACCACGCCGGCGCACATGGCGGCTTTGCGCACGCTTATCGACAACCACACGCCCAGCCCGCGTCACCGCAAACCCAGCATGTCGGCCACGAGCGCCCAGACGGTCGTGGACCTCCCCTGCGACGGCCACAAGATCGCCGTCATCGGCGAGCGCATCAACCCCACCGGCAAAAAGCGCCTGCAGCAGGCCCTACGCGACGGCGACCTGGACTACGTCGTGAGCCAGGGCATCAGCCAACAGGAGCAGGGCGCCGACATCCTGGACGTCAACGTGGGCCTGCCCGAGATCGACGAGGTCAAGGTCATCCAGCAAGCGACCGAGCAGCTCCAAGGTTCCACGCTGCTGCCGCTGCAGATCGACTCCACCGACCCCGCCGCCGTCGAGGCCGCCGTGCGTCGCTACGCCGGCAAGCCCATCATCAACTCGGTCAATGGCAAACAGCAGATCATGGACGAGATCTTCCCGCTGGTCGCCCACTACGGCACCAACGTCGTCGGCCTCACGCTCGACGAGGGCGGCATCCCGGATACCGCCGAGGCACGCTATAGCATCGCCGAGCGCATTGTGGCCGAAGCCGCCCGTTACGGCATCGGCCCGGACCGCATCCTCATCGACTGTCTGGTCATGACCGCCTCGACCAACCAGCGCCAGGCTGAGCAGATCCTGCGCGCCATGTCTATGTGCAAGGAGCGCCTGGGCGTCAAGTGCGCACTCGGCGTGTCGAACATCAGCTTTGGTCTGCCCGCCCGCCCGCTGCTGGGCTCGGTCTTTTTGGCCGCCGCCTTTGGTGCAGGTCTGGACGCCCCCATCATGAACCCGGGTTCCAAGCGCTTTATGGACACCGTCTACAGCTATCGCGTCTTGAGCGTCGAGGACGAGGGCTCGACCGGATACATCGAGCGCTACGCCGGCTGGACCGACCCGTATAAGATCGCCGCGAACCCGGCGGCCGCTCAGTCTGCATCGAGCGATGCCGCGCCTGCCGCAAGCACCACTGCAAGCGCCGAGGACGACCCCATCCGCCACATGGTCGTCTCGGGCCGCAAGGGCGAAATCGCGGCCGAGACCGAGCGCCTGCTGGCCGACCACGACGCTATGGACCTCATCAACAACCACTTTATCCCCGCCCTCGATGAGGTCGGAGTCCTCTTTGACCAGGGCAAGTTCTTCTTACCGCAGCTCATGGCCTCGGCCGAGGCCGCGCGCGTGGGCTTCGATACCATCAAACGCCTGATGCCCGCCGGCGAGATTGCCGACAAGGGTAAGATCTGCGTGGCCACCGTCAAGGGCGACATCCACGATATCGGCAAGAACATCGTCAAGATGCTGCTCGATAACTACGGCTATACCGTCTTTGATCTGGGTCGCGACGTCGATCCGCAGGAGGTGCTCAAGACCGTCAAGGAGCGCGACATTAAGCTCGTCGGTCTCTCGGCGCTTATGACCACCACGGTCGTCGCCATGGAAGAGACCATCAAGCTGCTTCATGCCGAGGTCCCGAGCGTCAAGATCATCGTGGGCGGCGCCGTGCTCACCCCCGAATACGCCAAACAGATTGGCGCAGACTACTACGCCAAGGACGCCGCCGAGAGCGCGCGCATCGCCGAAGAGGTCTTTGGGCAGTAACACAACGGAAACAACCGAGCACCAAAACGTGCCGCATGCGCCACGAGACGCGTGCGGCACGTTAGAATAGATGGGACTATGCTCGTTTTGGCAGATAGGAGCGCAAGGATGGCGATCACGCCTGCAGAAATCGCGGAAACCCGCGGCATGGTTGAGGAGCAGAACCTCGACATCAGAACCATCACCATGGGTGTTTCGCTCATGGGTTGCGGCGACGAGAACCTCGACCGCATGTGCACGAAGATCTACGACCACGTGACGCACACGGCTGAGCACCTGGTCGAGACCGCCGAGAACCTCGAGCGCGAGTACGGTATCCCCATCGTCAACAAGCGCGTCTCCGTCACCCCGGTGGCGCAGATCGCCGCTTGCTGCAAGGATGAGGACCTCACCCCCATCGCGCATGCCCTCGACCGTGCGGCCGAGACCCTCGGCATCGACTACCTGGGCGGCTTCTCCGCGCTCGTCCAGAAGGGCATCGGCGACGCCGACCGCCGCGTCATCCAGTCCATCCCGCAGGCGCTCGCCACCACGAGTCGCGTCTGCTCCAGCGTCAACGTCGCCAGCCTGCGCGCCGGCATCAACATGGACGCCGTGCTCATGGCTGCGCAGACCATCATCGACGCCGCTAAGCTCACGGCCGACCAGGACTCCGTCGGCGCTTCCAAGTTTGTCTGCTTTGCCAATATGGTCGAGGACTCCCCGTTTATGGCGGGCGCCGTCCACGGCGGTGGCGAGGCCGACGCCGTCATCAATGTTGGCGTCTCGGGCCCCGGCGTTATGGCCGCAGCCCTGGAGACGCTGCCCGATTCCGCATCGATGATGGAAGTCGCCGAGAAGATCAAGCAGACCGCCTTTAAGATCACCCGCGCCGGCGAGCTCATGAGCCGCGAGGCCGCCCATCGCTTGGGTGTCGAGAAGGGCATTGTCGACCTGTCGCTGGCACCTACGCCCGCCATCGGCGACTCCGTCGCGCGCATCCTCGAGATCATCGGCGTGGGCACCTGCGGTGGCCCCGGCACGACCTGCGCGCTCGCCATGCTCAACGATGCCGTCAAGAAGGGCGGCGTCATGGCCAGCTCCAGCGTGGGCGGTCTCTCCGGCGCTTTTATCCCCGTATCCGAGGATGCCGGCATGATCGCCGCCGTCGAGGCCGGCGCGCTTTCGCTCGAGAAGCTCGAGGCCATGACCTGTGTGTGCTCCGTTGGCCTAGACATGATCGCCATCCCCGGTGACACCCCGGTCGAGACCATCGCCGGCATCATCGCCGACGAGATGGCTATCGGCGTCATCAACAACAAGACCACGGCCGTCCGCGTGATTCCCGCCATTGGCAAGGGCGTGGGCGACTGCGTCGAGTACGGCGGCCTGTTTGGCCGTGCGCCCATCATGCCGGTGAACCCCAACGCCGGCACCGTGCTTGCCCACCGTGGTGGACGCTTCCCGGCACCGCTGAACTCGCTGAAGAACTAGCTGAGGGGTTCGGGCGAGGAGCCCCGGGGAGGGCAAATATATAAGGTCGCCTGCTCGGACAGTCCTGACTCGCACGGAGAGCACATTAAGTGCTCTCCGGCTCGTGCGGAACTCGCGATCGACCTTATATATTTGCCCTCCCCGGGGCTCCCGCACAACGGGACCTCGGTTGAGTTCTATCCCGGTTGCAGTTGCTTCGCTCCTGCACTACATGGTCGATGCGACGGTTTGGCGTTGGATCGGTTCTTTCTGATATATGCTGGTTGCGGCTCTTCTTTTGGGAGGAGTCGCTTTTTTGTTGCTAGGAGGTTGACCCGTGGTTGATGGGGATGCTCGCTCTGAGCTGCTTTCCACAGATTGGAACCAGGAATGGATGCGTCTGCAAGCTAATCGGCGGCGGGCTGATGACTCTTTTGAGTGGGACAAAAGGGCTCGGCATTTTCGGCCGCTTGAAACCGCTCCGTATGCCCGGGACTTTATGAAGCTGCTGGCGTTAAAGCCTGGTGAATCCGTGCTGGATATGGGGTGTGGGGCTGGGTCGATTGCTATTCCGCTTGCGCAAGACGGGCATCCTGTGATTGCTGCTGACTTTTCCCCTGCCATGTTGGGCACGCTTGATGCCGGCATTGAGTACTATGGGCTCGAGGATCGCATTACACCGCTTGAGCTTGCTTGGGATGATGACTGGGATTTGGTTGGACCGGTCGCGAAAGCGGTAGATGTTGCCTTTGCCAGTCGCTCTGTCACCACGACCAACCTAAAAGGCGCGCTTGCCAAGCTTGATCGAACGGCTCGTCGGCGTTGTGCCGTCACGATGGTCGCCAACTCCAGCCCGCGCTATGACTTGCACCTGATGAACGCCATCGGTGCCTCGGTTACCTGCAGTAATGGCTTTGTGTATGCCTTTAATATCCTCATTCAGATGGGTGCCCTGCCGCAGGTTACGTACTTTGAATCGCCTCGTCGCGATACCTTCGATAGCCTTGAGGCGGGCGTAGCAGACTTCTCCCGCATGCTCGAGCACGGTAACGAGGATAAGATCGACCGTCTGCGCGACTACATCGCTCAGCATATGATTGAGAATCCCCATGCCGGCGAGCCAGGGTCCAAAGGGGTGCCGCAGGGGCGCTACATGCTCGACCACGTCCGCAAGGTCCGTTGGGCGTTTATTGCATGGGAGCCGGTCTCTTCGGGCCGTCCATAGACCGCTTTCAGCCGCCGTACACGTCCGCCTGTAACCCGCGCTGTTCTCCCGCTCGGCATCCGCATTCTTTTTGAACTGGGCAAACACGCCCCACACCGCACCGTTCCTGCGCTATCGTGGGACAGCTCACGTAGATTAAGGCCCCATCGCGGGGCGCCCCATAACATAGAAAGCGAGAACCCATGGCACTGACAGGAGCCCAGGTCAAGCAGCTTCGCAGCATGGCCCATCACCTCAACCCCGCCATCATCATCGGCAAGTCCGACATCAACGAGGGCACCGTCGAGCAGACGGTCGCCTACCTGGAGAAGCACGAGCTCGTTAAGTGCTCCGTACTCGATGGTTCCAGCCTTTCCGCCCGCGAGGCCGCCGAAGAGCTCGCCGATCGCTGCCATGCCGAGGTCGTCCAGGTTATCGGCCGCAAGTTCTCGCTGTATCGCGAGTCCTCGCGCAAGGACATCGAGAAGATTAAACTCGTCTAAGAGCCAACGATCCGGCGAGCCAGCATACATCAAGCTTGCGAGCGTCCGAGCAATTCGGACGCTCGTTTTTTATCGCTCGACGAGCACGCGGTTAAGCCTGCCCTCCACCAAGCGCTCGTACAGACGCCGTGTCTCGGGCTCGGGCACGCCATTGACCTGCTCCCTCAGGTGATGCATATGTCCACTGTACAGCTCGACGATATCGCGTCGTCGCCCCGCCGCACCGTAGACGCGCATAGCGCAACGCACCATGTCCTCGCGCGCCGTCTCTTGCCGCAGCCCCGACTCCACCAGCCATACCGCCGACTGCAGGTCGTTTTCTTCTAGGGCGGCATTCGCGCCCCGAATCATGCAGTCGATATACTTCGATTCCATAATGCGCCTCATACGCAAAAAGTAGGTGGGATTACAGCCATTGGGAACATACAACGGGCCGGCGTAGAGCTGCTCGATCTTAAGGCACAGCTCGATCAGATGGGGCCCGCGCGCACCCGTGCGATTTCCCAAAACTTCGCGGCTTATCTGATCAAACAACCGCACGTCGGTCTTGACGTAATCGCCGTTAAGCCCAATGCACTCGTTTTGAATCAACACACACGACTTGCCGTCCGGTGTCGGCCCCAAGGCCGAACGCAGGCGCGATATCGTCGAGTACAGATTGTTACGAGCGCTATTGAACTCGGCATGGGGCCACAGCTCCATAGCCAGCGTCTCGCGGTCGACCAGTGCATCCATGCCCAGCGCAAGCCGCTCGGCAAGCGTCGCCGCTTTCTTGCGGCGCCACATCTTATCCGTGATGGGAAACCCGTCGCGCTCGGCGCGAAACGCCCCAAACATGCGGATCTCGATATGGCCAATCACGTCGACACCCTCGGCATCGCCGGCCTGGAACAGACGCTCGCCTTCGCCCTCAAAGTCATCACGCAGCGAATACCGTGACAGCTCGCGCACCGGGAGCTTCTTTCGAATTCTAGCAGCCGGCTCACCCAGACAATGCATCGCAAGACGCGCAAACAGCCGATACGACGGATCCAAAATCCCTGGGCGGTTCATGGACATCCAGGCTGCAAGGTCGCTATCGCGGCCCGCGGAGGCCAAATGCAGCGCCACCATCCAAGCCTCGGCACCACCGACCTGCGTCCGACTCAAATCGAGCAGCTCTGCCTCTTCGCGCACCGATACCATCGATGTATTGCGTAAGTACGCCGCGCACTCTAGCAGCAGTGCGTTGTCGCGTATGTATCCAATCGATTCCTCGGCAAGCCTGAGCACCTGCACCGCACGGAATTTGGCATTGACCGGACGTCCCTCGGCCAGCGACTGCCAGCCTTCCAGTATCAAGCCAAACAACTGGACTTGATTGTCACGCACGCGCACAGCAAAACGGTCGAGCTCATTGAATGCCTGCTCGTCGGTCACCGGCATGCCGGCAAACAGGCGCCGCGCCGATAATACCATGCGCACCCAGATGGCGAGCGCTCGGATGCCACGCGCTTCGAGTGCCTCGAGCGTCAGGGCCATCTCGTCATCACGCTCGTCAGTACCTGCATACGACCCATCAAATAGCTCCGCCAACATGCGGTCCGCCTGCACAAACGTTCCCGCGATATCGAGCTCACAATCGTAGGCCTTATCCGTTTTGAGCCCCGCGAGGATCTCACCACCCTTCGCCCGCTCGGTCAGCCCATGCTTTATCTCGACATGTGCGGACAGCATGTCGAGTGCGGCACAGGACGCCTCACTTTCCAACGCTGTATGACTTGCCGGAAGCCCCAGACCACTATCTCCATAACAGGCGGCCGTAAACACGTGCGCCACCTTCCACGACACGGGATCGAGCTCGCAAATCGCTTGCTCGCCCGCACGCTCGATAATTGAGGCCATATACCGCGCGAGCTTTGTATTGGAGACGCTCACCGCCGCCAGATAGATGCCGAGCGCCTCGTCAGGCGTCGGCTCCGATGCCTTACCATCTGCCTCGGTCTTTCCCAGTGCCGCGCGGCAGACATCCCCTCCATGCCCCGTCAGGGCCAGATCGACCCCATACTGCCCGGCAAGCTCCAACACCGCACTGCGGTCCAAAAATGCGTCCGCGAGGTCCATCGCGGTATCGCAGCGACCCGCTTTAATCAATATACGCGCCGCCCGCACAACGAGTTCGGGGCGAATTTCGGCGACCAGCTTGCGCAATCGCAGGCGTGCGTTGTCCTCGGTACCCAAGCAGGTAAAACTCCGGTCTGCCGGATCAACGCCAAAAATGGGATAATCGCGAACAAGATAGGACTGGTCAATCGCCGAAAGCCTAACACCGCAAGCCTCGAGCTCCGAAATATTGCCCTCACCCATTAGGACCATCAAGCATGCCACACTAAACAGGGCGTTGTTCTCGAGCGACGCCAGATCAACAAGTGCCGCACCGTAGATATTGACGATCTCGTTTTCGAGCATCTGGGCAACGTCTCCCTGCCCGTAGAGTCCCGACTGCATAGCCGAGACGAGCTCGGGCACGCCCTGCGTAAGCTGATAGAAGTCGAGCGATGTGCTAATCGAAAACGCCGATGCCCACGCCGAATACTCATAGGCATGCACCTTGAGCATCTGCGCGTTGACTTTAATCGAATCGCCCAGTCCATGAATCAGCTGGCGATTCGAAGGACGGCAGCTCATAAAGACCCCAACCCCCATAGCACGCAGGCTTCGGATTCGGTCGATCAGCTCCTCGGTCTCGCCCTGGCTGAGGTTCGGCACGTTATCGATTGCGATCAGGGAGTGCGGCTTGTCCTTAAGCTCTTCGGTAACGACCTCGAGCTGCATAAACACCTCGCGCCCAATGGCGCGGTCTGCCTCGATGATCCGCACGGGACCTCGCGTCGGATCGTTTTTAACCTCTTGGGCATACTGCAGCAGCACCGAGGTTTTCCCAAAGCCATCAGGCGCGTAGAGGACTACGATGCCGGCCTTTCGGCCCTTGGCGATAAGTTCGTTCATCAAGCGATCGCGTCGCACCGTATAACTACTGCCCAGCGGCATAAGCTCGAGGTCGTCCGTATTGCCCAAATCGTTAACCATGCCCGCTCCTCAACTCGACCACATGGACACCGTAACGCTAGACCATATGTATCGCTAGATGAATAGAGCGATGCTACGGTTTAGGATGTTTGTTGGTACGCAAATGGCAAGTTTTTGTTCAGCGTGGTCCGATTGAAACTTATCCCCCAACCAATCAGTCTTTGCGCAGGTCAATGCGCTTGCCAGCTTGTCCCATCCTTTGGCAGTGTACCTCAAATGAGCGCTGTTCAATTGTGTTGCGCAACTCACCTAGCGCCAGCTACCGTCTGCGACCTTTTCATAGCATTTATGCATAGTATCTGTTATGGAATGAATCATGCTGCACCAGACGCACCCGTCAAGTTCACGGCAAGATTCTCGTCAAGCACACGGCGCGCGCTCAGCAAAAAGGCCCCCGCAAAGCGGAGGCCTTCGGCAAAGCTATGTCGAGATGATAGGCTATCGCTACTCGCAGAGCGAAAGGGCAGCCTCGTCGGCAACGACAACGCAGTTGGTGTGCAATTGCAGGATCGAGGCAGGGCACTGGGGGGTAACCGGACCATAGCACATGTCGTGCACGGCCTGTGCCTTGGCCTCGCCGTTGGCGACGACCAGGATCATGCGGGCATACATGATGGTCTGAGTGCCCATGGTGTAGGCCTGACGGGGCACGTCGTCGATGCTGTCGAACAGGCGGCTGTTGGCCTGAATAGTGCTCTCGGTGAGGTCGACACAGTGCGTACCCTTGGAGAAGTGGTCATCGGGCTCGTTGAAGCCAATGTGACCGTTGTTACCGATGCCGAGCAGCTGCAGATCGGGGTAACCGGCAGCAGCGACAATCTTGTCGTACTCGGAGCAGGCAGCGGCAGCGTCGGGATTGGAGCCATCGGGCACATGCGTGTTGTTCAGGTCGATGTTAATGTGATCGAAGAAGTTCTCACGCATAAAGTAATGGTAGCTCTGGGGATCGTCGTGCGAAAGGCCACGATACTCGTCGAGGTTGTAGGTGCTGACCTCGGCAAAGTCGACGTCACCCTTCTCGTACCAAGCGGCGAGCTGCTTGTAGGCGCCAATCGGGGTGGAGCCGGTGGCAAGACCCAGCACGCAATCGGGCTTGAGGATAACCTGGGCCGAGATGATATTGGCGGCCTTGCGGCTCATATCCTCGTAGTCTTTAGCTTTAATGATCTTCATTACGCGTCCTTTCTCGTACAAGAGAGGCAAGGCTTCCCTTACAAGCACTTGCCCGCGGCCCGCGTCGGCCGCAACCAACGTGTGCGGCCACCAGGGCGAGGTCGCGTAATGTATGTGTCTCGTGTCTAGCCGCGTCGAGGCCCCTGCCCGTCCACGGTGACCCAAAGCTGTTTAGCTTCGGACAAATCCCATCTTGCCACGGAGGGCGTCCTCTTTCAAGGGCGCCCTCCGTAAACGTGTTTGAATTGTAGGCTAAAGGCCAGGCGCGCTCACTAGCGCTCGCGAGCGACGATGAGTTGGTCCATCTCCTCGACATGCTCGCCAACGGAGCCCTTGATGCTCGAGAACTCAACGGAGTTGCACACCAAGATAGGAACCGTCACATCGTAACCCTCGGCAGCAATTGCCTCGCGATCGAACTCGATGAGCACATCGCCCTTATGGACGATGTCACCCACTTGCGCATGTACGGTAAAGTGCTTGCCCTCGAGCTGAACAGTGTCCAAACCAACGTGGATGAGCACGTCCAAGCCATCGACCGTGTTAAGCGCAACAGCGTGTCCCGTGGGAAAAATGGCCTCGACCTTGGCATCAGCCGGTGCAATCACACGCGTTCCGGTGGGCCGAATCGCCACGCCCTGGCCCAAAAGGCCGGTGGCAAACGTCTGGTCGTTTACCTCGGAAAGCGGAATGACATCGCCCGAGATGGGAGCATCCAGCGTAAGGACTCGACCACGCATACCAAAAGACCTTAGGACTTTAGTGAACATGCTCCCCCTCGGACATACCAATCAATCAAAATAGCCTTAACAGTTTACCACTTGGCACCCGTTATTGACCATTAGGGAAGTTCGCGCTTGACAACCTCGACGATGTCGTCGACAACACGCTGGGTCAGCTCGTGCGTCTCGGCCTCGGCCATAACGCGAACCAACGGCTCGGTACCGCTCGGGCGCACCA
>CAMQPJ010000025.1 GCA_947003675.1 uncultured Collinsella sp.
CCCCCCCCCCCCCCCCACCCCCCCCCCCCCCCCCCCCCCCCCCCCCCCCCCCCCCCCCCCGGGCGGGGGTCCTGTGTAGTCACCCTTTAGGCGGAACTCTCCTATTTATTTGGATGAGTCGTTTACTTACTTGTACTGTTACCGTCTTCCCGCTCTTGTTGGGGTATGCTTTGTTCGTATGTAAACGTATGACATGTTGATGGGGGAGGGTGCTATGGCTCGCGAGAGTGCTCGTTCTAAGGATACGGCTAAGCCTGGCATCAAGGAAGTTGCGGCGGTGGCGGGGGTTTCGCCTACTACGGTATCTCGCGTGCTTAATAATCGCGGCTATATTAGCCAAGAGACCCGCGATAAGGTCCATGCCGCGATGAAGCGCATCAACTATACGCCCAACGATATCGCCCGTGCCATGCTCAACGGTCGCCTGAATCTTATCGGTATGATCGTCCCCTATGTCAGCAGTCCGTTTCATGCCCAAGTGGTTCAAGTCATTGAGCATACCCTGGCCGAAAACGGTTTTAAGATGCTGCTGTGCAATAGCGCCAATCGACCCGAGCTTGAGCGCTCTTATATCGACATGCTTCGACGCAATATGGTTGATGGCGTCATCGTCAACTCGCTTAATATCGGTGCCGAGGCGTATGCCGAGATGGGTTTGAGTCTGGTTGGTATCGACTGCGACCTTGGCGAGGCCTCTGTTCAGATTGCGAGCGACAGCTATAGTATCGGCGAACTTGCCACGCGTCGCCTGATCGATGACGGGTGTTCGCGCATCCTGTGCCTGCGCAGCAATAGCCGCATGCGCATGCCTGCCAATAAGCGTACCGATGCCTACCTCGATGTTGTTGAGCAGGCCGGTTTGCCCGCGCTTGTCCGTGAGGTCGAGTTCGTTAAGCCCGACGACGAAAAGAGCGCGGTCGTTGCGAAGATCCTCGATGAGAACCCCGATATTGACGGCATCTTTGCGGGAGACGACACGATGGCGGCTATCTGTCTTAACGTGATGAAGCAGCGCGGCTTGAGCGCTCCGGGCGATATTAAGGTCGTGGGCGCGGATGGTGCCCGCCGCACTATGACGTTTATGCCTGACTTAACAACCGTTCGCCAAGATATCGATCGCATCGGAGAGCTCGCGGCGCAATCCATCATTGCTCTTATTAACGGCGAAAAGCCCGAATCGAATATCAAGCTCCCCGTTGAACTCATTGAGGGTAAAACCGCGTAGTTCATCCCGTGCCAAAAGAATTCCTCAAACACCTCTGATGACCGTTCGCCGGCATATGTCAACCGTTTGCCGACGACTGGAACTGCGAAAAGACGTATTGGTGTGAAAACGTTTGACATATGAAAACGATTGACATATCTTGCAGTTGTACCGAGTTAGTATGTCGTGGAAAGGAAGTCTCGGATGCACAAGGTGTATTACCAGCCTGAGGGAATTTGGGTAGGCGACATCATGCCGTACGGCGAGGACGGCACGTTCTATCTCTATCATCAGCGTGACACGCGTAACCCCGAACCTTTCGGAGAGCCGTTTGGCTGGGCACTCGCTACGACCAAGGATTTCGTCAACTACAAGGACTTTGGCGAGAGCCTTGAGCGCGGCGGCGACGAGGAAGTCGACCAGTACATTTATGCCGGCACGGTGTTTAAGGTGGGCGACAAGTACCATGCGCTCTACACTGGTTGCAATCGCGATAAGGTCCGCGCACGTTTGATGAAGCAGGTTCTTCTTCATGCAACGAGCGACGACGCCGTCAAGTGGGAGAAGAACATCGCCGAGACGCTGCTTCCGCCCCAGGAGGGTTACGATGACCGCAACTGGCGCGATCCCTTTGTGCTTTGGGATGAGGAGAACGAAGAGTACATGCTCATCCTCGGCACGCGTGTGGGCGAGGACAAGCGTCTGATGACCGGCCGCCTGGTCAAGTTCACCTCCAAGGATCTGACCAACTGGGAGTTCCAGGGCGACTGGTGGAACCCGGGCCTGTACACCATGTTTGAGATGCCTGATCTCTTTAAGATGGGCGACTGGTGGTACCTCGTCTTTTCCGAGTACAGCGACGGCAACAAGACCCGTTACCGCATGTCCAAGTCCATCAACGGTCCTTGGATTACCCCCGCTGACGACTCCTTCGACGGCCGCGCGTACTACGCCGCTCGCACCGCATTCGATGGCGAGCGTCGCGTTCTCTTTGGTTGGGTTCCTACGCGTGACGAGGGCGGCGACCCCAGCTCTTACCTATGGGGTGGCACCTTTATGCCCCTCGAGATCGTTCAGCGTGCCGACGGAACGCTCGGCACCAAGCTCCCCGACAGCATGCTTGGCGCCTTTGGCGAGGGCAAGGCTGTCGAAGCCTTCGAGCTCTCCTGCGAGTCGGGCAAGGTCGAGCAGGTTTTGTCTGCAGACGCCGGCTCCACCTACTTGCTCGATACCGACATTGAGCTCGGCGGTAACGCTGCCGGCTTCTCGGTCAAGTTCGCCGAGGACGCCGAGACCGGTCTTGCCTATGAGTTCCGCGCCAACCTGCGCGAGGGCAAGCTCGAGTTCACGCCGGCTCCCCAGTACCCGTGGTTCCAGGTCAACAACATGGGCCTCGAGCGTCCGTTGTTCTTTAAGGGCGAGGGCACTCATCATGTGCGCCTGGTCGTTGACGACGATATCGCGACCATCTTTGTCGATGATGTTGCGCTCAACGCTCGCTTCTGCAACAAGCAGGGCCAGGGTGTGGCGCTTACCGTCACCGACGGTGCGCTCAAGTGCGCAAACGCAACGATCGCGTCTCTGTAGCGGCAACGAACCGTTTTATGATTTAGAAAAGGAATGGAGAGGAACATGGACTACAAGGCAGTGTCCCAGCAAGTCGTCGACAACGTCGGCGGACTGGAGAACATCGAGGGCGCCACGCATTGCGTGACCCGTCTGCGTCTGGTGCTCAAGGATACGAGCAAATACAACAAGGCCGAGCTCGAGAACATCGATGGCGTCAAGGGCGTGCTGTACAACAGCGGCCAGCTCATGATCATCTTCGGTACCGGTACCGTCAACAAGGTTTACGATGAGTTTATGGCTCTGACGGGCGTTAAGGAGATCAGCGCTTCCGAGGTCAAGGGCGCCGAGGCGGACAAGAAGGGCAAGTTCTTCTCGGTCCTCAAGGTATTCTCGGACATCTTTATCCCCATCATTCCCGCCTTCGTCGGCGCTGCAATCATCATCGGCCTTAAGTCGCTGATCGTTGCCAACGGCCTCTTCGGCATGGAGGGCAGCCTCGCCGATCACAGCGAGTTCCTCAAGAACCTCGCAAGCTTCTTTGCCATTATCGCCACCACCTTTGACTACCTGCCTGTCCTGGTTATGTATAGCGCGGTCAAGCGTTTTGGCGGCAACCCGATCCTGGGCATCCTCGTCGGTATCGTCATGGTTCACCCGAGTCTTATGAACCGTAACACGTTCGTTATGGACCCGACGGGTGCTGAGTACTGGAACTTCGGTCCGCTCTCCATCCCCATGGTTGCTTTCCAGGGCGGCGTGTTCCCTGCAATCCTGACTGCCTGGTTTATGGCCAAGGTCGAAAAGATTGCCCAGAAGTACATCCCCGAGGTCGTCTCGTTTGTCTTTGTCCCGACCGTTACCCTGATTCTTGCTAACGTTGCCCTGTTCACCGTGTTCGGCCCGCTCGGCAACCTGATCGGCGACGTCCTCGCTGGCGTAATCGATGTCCTGTACAACAGGATGGGCGTCTTTGGTGCCTTTGTCTTCGCCGCGTTCCTGCAGCCGCTCGTCGTTACCGGTACGCATCAGTTCATCCAGGGTATCGAGGCAAACCTCGTTGCCACGACTGGCTTCAACTACATCCAGGCCATCTGGTCGGTCTCCATCATCGCCCAGGGCGGCGGCGCCATCGGCATGTACCTCATTCACAAGAAGCACTCCAAAGAGCGCAACATCTGCATGTCGTCCTTTATTCCGACGCTGGTCGGTATCTCCGAGCCCGCTATCTTTGCTGCAAACATGCGCTACTCGATCATCCCGTTCATCTGCGCATGCATCGGTGCAGGCTGCGGCGGTGCCTTCGTCAAGCTCTTTGAGGTGCGCGCTATCGGTCAGGGTCTGACCGGTGTGCTTGGCCTGCTCATCGTTACGCCCGAGACTCTCGTGTGGTATGTGGCTGGCAATCTCATCGCCTTTATCGTGCCGATCGTCTTGATCTTTGCCTACAACAAGGCAAAGGGCGTTCCGACCACCGATGAAGAGGGCGCTGGTGCTGGCTTCGATGTCAGCTTCTAGTTGAGCCGTTCAGCGTAATGTGCGGATAAGTCCATTTGAGGAAGGGCGCTCGGCTCGTGCGAGTCGAGCGTCCTTCCCCATAGACGAGAAAGTCAACGGCGATGTTTAATCAAAAAAATAAGGTGACACGCGCGGACTATGAGCAGTGGCGTGCCGGACAGGATGAGACGGCGGGTCGCATCGCGTCCGACCCCGATAGGCTCCTGTTCCATGTGGAGCCTGAGCTTGGCTGGCTCAACGACCCCAACGGTTTGGTTCAGATTGGTGATACGTATCACATCTATCATCAATACGATCCGTTCGATGCTGCGCATGGCGGTCCAGTGCTTTGGAACCATCTGACGACAAAGGATTTTGTGACGTACGAGAATCACGGCCCCGCGCTGTTCCCCGATTCCGATTTGGATTCGAACGGAGCGTATTCTGGTTCTGCCTTTGTACGCGATGGCAAGATTCACTACTTCTATACCGGCAACGTCAAGCATTTTGACCGCGATGATTACGACTACGTGTTGACGGGCCGTGAGCAAAACCAGATTCATATGGTTGCCGAGAATCCCGACGAATTGGGCGAGAAGTGCATAGCTGTTGGACCGGTCGATTACCCCGACGATATCGGTACGCACGTGCGCGACCCCAAGATCCTTGAGCACGATGGTATCTACTACATGGTTCTGGGCGCTCGTACGAAAGACGACCGTGGCTGCGTGCTTGTCTATACCTCGCGCAATCTTGAGGACTGGAGCTATGCGACGCGCATTGAGTTGGGCGAGAAGTTTGGCTTTATGTGGGAGTGCCCCGATCTGTTTGAGCTCGATGGCGAGCTTATTCTCGTTTGCTGTCCGCAGGGTGTGCCTGCCGATGGTTGGCGTTACCGCAATCCGCATCAGTGCGTGTGGTTCCCCATCGAGGCCGATTGGGAGGCGCCGAGCTTTAAAATCGTCGGGCAGGGCATGCCCCCGATGGTCGATGCCGGTTTTGATTTCTATGCTCCGCAGTCCTTTGAGGATGCTGCAGGCCGGCGTTTGATGATCGGATGGTCGGGTTGCCCCGATGCGACGGCAGAAAACCCGACGGTGGCGCGCGGGTGGCAGTGCGCGTTGACGGTGCCGCGAGAGCTGAGCATGCGCGATGGTAAGCTCTGCCAGCAGCCGGCGCACGAGATTGAGAGGATGCGCGGCGACTGCGTTCGCGCGACAGGCGGTGAAACCGTTGAGGAGCCGGGACGCCTGTTTGATCTTGTGGTTTCCTGTGAGGGCGCCAAGATGGTCGAGCTGGAAATCCGCAAGGGTGTGTTTGTACGTTATGCGGACGGGATGCTTACCCTCGACATGGGTGACGAAGGCTATGGGCGCGACCAAAGGTCGATCGAGCTCAGCGAGCTTCGCGACCTGCGCGTGCTTTCGGACACTACGATGGTCGAGATTTTTGCCAACAGCGGCGAGGCGGCACTTACGAGCCGTACCTATTCGCCGGCGGTTTCGGCGATGGGGTTGTATGCCGAGGGTGCGGCGTCGATGGATTTCTACCGCCTCGCGCATTAACCGTGCGTGGAGCACGATTGGACTTGCCGGGCGGAATGTGTCGCAGTTGCCGCAGCGAACTACCGTTTATCGCGTATAGCGACCGTTTGCGGGATAAGTAACACTCATTTATAAACCGTGTAAAATCTCAGTTAAGCACGGAGTTTTCCAGGGAGACGCTGTCCTTTGTTGTGTGCAAGGGGCGGCGTCTCTTTGGTGCTTGGATGCTGTTGTGCAACAGTGCGGCGGCGCGTGTCATGTATTGAAAAGCCAATGTCGAGATGGGTCGTGATAATAATGGGCAAGTACGTAATCGTGGTTGAGTCTGGGTCGGATGTGACGCCGGAGCTCTGCGAGCGCTACGGCATCGTGCGCGTGCCCATGCATGTCACGATTGGTGACGAGACCGTCGAGGACGGCTCCATCGATCCGCTCGAGATTTACTCGCGCTGCAACGAGTTTGGCGTGATGCCCAAGACCAGTGGCTGTGCGCCTGCGGATTTTGCTCACGTGTACGACCGCATTCACGCTGAGCAGCCTGACGCGACCATTTTGCATCTTGCGTATTCCGAGGCCACGACCTGTTCGCATCAGTCCTCTAAGATTGCAGCAGAGGGGCGCGACTACGTGTTCTCCATGGACACGCGCTTTGTCTCGGTGGGCCAGTCGCTCGTTGTCGTCGAAACCGCTAAGTATATCGAAGCCCATCCAGATGCTACCGTCGACGAGATCTTTGCTTTTACGAATTCCGTCATGGACCGTGTGCTGCTGGGCTTTGTTCCTACCGACCTAGCCTTCCTTAAGGCGGGCGGTCGTCTGTCCAACGTGGCATTCCTTGGCGCCCACCTGCTCAAGATAAAGCCCTGCATTGAGGTAACGGGCGGTAAGTTTGTGGCGACCAAGAAGTTCCGTGGCTCTATGCTCAAATGCGCCCGCGCCTTTATTGACCACATGGTTGAGAAGGGCGAGATTGACTACTCGCACATTGGCCTGGCGTATTCGGTAGGCCTTTCCCAGGAGCTGCGCGACGACATGGAAGTCTATGCGCACGACCTGGGCTTTAAGGACGTTACCTGGACTCAGGTCGGTGGCGTCATCTCGAGCCATTGCGGCCCGACCGCCTTCGGTGCGGTGCTCACGCTTAAAGCGTAAGGCCTGGCATCTATCGATTTCTATTGCCTCGGCGGCGGGCGGGTTGCGACAGCCTTCCCGCCGCTCTTGCGTAGGGCCAAATAGGACAACCCAATTGACCGCTAAACCGTTTCGCCATCATGCGTATGGGCTAGAATGATTCTGGCATTTATGTAGCTAAAACCAATGAGAGGCAAGGTAGCGGGAATGGCTGAGATGACGCTCGAGGGTGTGGACGCTCGTCCCGAGGACTCTGCGTTTGCCCTGGGCCGCGTACATTCGATTGAGACGATGGGAACGGTCGATGGACCCGGCATCCGCTTTGTGGTGTTTGTTCAGGGCTGCCCCATGCGCTGTGCGTATTGCCACAACCCCGATACCTGGTCGGTTAACGGCGGCACGATGGTGACCGTCGAGCACCTGATGGACGAGTTCCAGAGCAACCATGAGTTTTACCGGAGCGGTGGTATTACGGTGTCCGGCGGTGAGCCGCTCCTGCAGCCCGCGTTTTTAGCCGACCTGTTCCGCGCCATGCACAATAACCCCGATGGTCGCGTGCATACCTGCTTGGATAGCTGCGGCTATGCGTTCGATCCCGCGCATCCCGAGAAGTTCGATGCCGTACTCAACGAGACCGATATGGTGCTGCTCGACATTAAACACGCCGATCCCGTCGAGCATAAAAAGCTGACCGGTTGCGATCCCGCACGCATCCTGGCGTTTGGTGATGAGCTTGCCCGTCGCAAGATTAAGGTCGTTATCCGCCACGTGGTGGTGCCCGGCATTACCGATACGGTTGAGGAGTGCGAGGCACTCGGTCGTCTGATCGCTCCATGGCACAACGTGGTGGGCCTGGAAATGCTGCCGTATCACACGATGGGCGTTGTCAAGTACGAGCAGCTGGGCATTCCCTATAAGCTCGAGGGCGTTCCACAGATGGATACCGCGCGCATGCCCGAGCTGCGCAGCGCCGTCATGACGGGCATGAAAAAGCGCCGCGCGGAACTCAAAAACGCCATCGGCTAGCGAGTCATTTTCGCCCCCAAGGGCACTCATTGGGGACAGACTTAAATGAGTGCCCCCGGGCACCTAGTTGATTGCTAAAGAGCCCCGTCAAGTTGCGGTGGAATAGTTCTTGTTTTTCGGCTTATGCCGCCCAAACAGGAACTATTCCACCGCAACACTGCGTTTTGGGCGGAGATGCGCAACAGAATCGTGCCATTTGGATAAATACGCTTGTGGTTTCTTTAGAGACACCTTAAACGCCGCTGAATATCTTTGGAAAGAAATGCCTGCTCGGTATTATGCTGCTCGTATATGAACGGTAGCAGTCAGGAGACCACGTGCGAAACAACGCATCGCGGGACGAGTATGTGCCGCAGCATAGCAGCAGATATGAGACGAAGGGCACGTCTTCGCGTGGCCTTGCTGGCGCTCGCATCCGCGTGACGAAGATCGCCGCCATTGGGATGCTGACGTTGACGGTTATTATCCTCGGAATTACCGCCAAAACCTACGCGTCGGAGCGAATGGCACACTCAGATGCGTCAACGGTACAGACGCAAAACAAAAAGGTCTCTGAATCTAAAGCCACCGCAAGTCAAACCCTGTCGACAGCGAGCCTCAAGACGAGGCTTTCGAAGGCGGACTTTAACGATATTCCCTCAGGCGATACCGTGCAGACCTTCTCACTGGTTGATGACCAGATCCCCGCCCTGGAGGATGAGAGCCTCGCCGCGCTCCAAGATGCCCTGAGTCAGGCGCAGGAGCTGGGCGATGTGGGCGTAGTGTTCTACGACCTATCGAGCGGCAAGGGCGTGACGTATAACGCGGACGCCGAGGTGTACGGTGCGAGTAGCTACAAGGCACTCTATGCGCTGTACATCTGCGAATCTCTGGTCGAGACGGGCCGGGTCTCACTCAATGATTCCCTTGGCACCTATGGCGGCTACAACATGGGCTGGCAGACGGTGCGCGACCTGATCGAGGCCGCGGTCGATAATTCGGACAACGATTCGTTTATCGCGTTGCGTGCGGCGTTTGACCGTGTCGGTTACGAGGATTGGATTTTCGGTCTTGGCGTCGATTACGATACCGCACTCGATCCGATGAGTGATTTTCCCACTTATTGCCCGCGCACCTCGGCCAAGTTGTGGTGCGAGATGAGCGAGTATCTGAGCCATGATACCGAGACGTCACAATGGCTGTCGGGCCTTCTGGCCTCTACGGCCCGATCGTTTATTCGTGACGGCATTGCGGACGACCAAGCCTTGGTGCGCAACAAGGCAGGCTGGATTAGCGAGGATGGTTGCTATTCGACATGCGATGCGGGCCTTATCGACATCGATGGCCGTACCTATGTCATGAGCATCATGACATCGATGCCGTGGAGCGACCGCTCGAGCGAGGTTACGGCTGCGATTGCAAAGGCTCTGTTTGATACGCGAGCTGCGCTGGCCTAGCGTGTTCGTTTGACGAGGTCAAACAAAATGCTGGTACCATACCGTGGTTGAGAATTTCGTATAGGTTTGGGGAATGGCATGGCTACAATCGCGATTATCGGCGCACTCGAAAAAGAGATCATGCAGATTAAGGAAGAGTTGAGTAACGCTTGCATGGTACAGGAGGCGGGCTTGAACGTTGTGACCGGCGGGCTCGACGGTCTGTCGATTGTCGCCACGACGGCGGGCATGGGCACGGTAAACGCTGCCGCCGCAACACAGCACCTCATTAGCAAGTATGCTCCGCAGGCAGTTGTGCTTTCGGGTATCGCGGGCGGTTTGAACCCCAAGCTCCATATCGATGACGTGGTCATCGGCAAACGCCTGCGCTATCTGGATACCGATACCGCGCTTATCGCCGAGTCTGCACCGGGGCTCGAGGAGTTTGGCTCGACGCCTGCGCTGGTCGATATTGCTGCCGATGTGCTTGCTGAGCGTGGCTTTGTCAACGCTTCGACAAATGCAGCCGCCTCGAACGAGGGCACAAAGCAGTTCCTGGTCGGCACGATTGCCACGGGTAACCGCTTTGTGACGGGCGCCGCCATGCGCAACGACGCTATCGAGGCGACGCATGCCGATTGTGTTGGCATGGAGGGCGCGGCAATTGCCCATGTCGCAACCAAAAATGGTGTCGATTGCCTGGTGCTGCGCGCTATCAGCGATAATTGTGACGAGGCGTACGATGCGATTTGCGACCGCGAGTTCGATCTGTTCGAGTATGCTCGTACCGCGAGTGGCATTACGCTCGATATCGTTCGCCGTATCGCTGCTACCTATTAGCGCGCTCTTTTGTAAGAACCTACGACCAAGGAGTGTCCATGGCCGATTCAATTAACTACCAGCTTGCCAAGTTCGTTGCCAGCTATGGCAAGGTTTCGCAGATTCCCGAGTCCACCTGCCCCGAGGTGAGCTTCGTCGGCCGCTCCAACGTGGGCAAGTCGTCGATCATGAACAAGCTTTTTGGCCGCAAGAACCTCGTCAAGGTTTCGAGCACACCGGGCAAGACGAGCAATATCAATTTCTTCGAGGCCGATGACGTGCACTTCGTTGACCTGCCGGGCTATGGTTTCGCCCGTCGTTCCAAGGCCGAGCGTGACCGTTGGGCAGAACTTATCGGCGACTTCTTCGACTCGGAGCGCAGCTTTAACCTGGTCGTGTCGCTGGTGGATATTCGTCACGACCCCAGTAAGCTCGACCATGACATGATCGACTACCTGCAGGGCAACGAGTTCAACTTTATCGTTTGCCTCACCAAGGCCGACAAGCTCAGCCGCACCCAGCAAGCCCGCCAGGCAGCAGCCATCAAAAAGCAGCTCAACGTCCCGGCCGAGAACGTGATCATCACAAGCTCCCAAACCGGTACCGGCATCGACGAACTCAAAAAGCGCATCGCCGAGGC
>CAMQPJ010000026.1 GCA_947003675.1 uncultured Collinsella sp.
GACGGATCGAACGGCATAATCGCAAACACCCAGATCACCCTGAGCACGACGGTGCCAAAAATCGTGAGCAACATGGGCTGCAAGCTCACACCGGCACCGCGAATGGAGCCCGACGCGTTTTCGATAATCGAGAAAATCGCGTAGAACGGCGCGATGAAATGAAGGATCGTCGTGGTGTACGCCGAAATCGAAGCATCGTCGACAAACAGACGCGACAACGGGCCCGAGAACACCAGCAGCACGGCAGACAGGCCACCAATGAGCATAAACGACAGCACGAGCGACGTATGGTAGCCCTTGCGCATGCGCTCGTAGTTGCGCGCGCCAAAGTTCTGTGCGGAGAACGTGGTGATCGACACGCCGAGCGCCTCGGTAACCATCCAGACAATGCCATCCAAACGGCCCGAAAGACCCCACGCCGTGGTGACATCGGCACCAAACGAGTTGACCGACACCTGAATCAAAACGTTGGAAATCGAATACGCAGCAGACTGAAAGCCAAGCGGCAGACCACACGAGATCATGCTCTTACAAATGCCAGGATCAATGCCGAGCTTAGACAGCGAAAGATGCCATGCACCCGGAGCGCGCATCATGCGCAACACGATCATCGTTGCATTGGAGCAAATGGTCAGCGCCACCGCGATGCCGCAGCCCAGCGCCTCCATATGCAACACAGCGACAAAAATGATATCCAGCACCACGTTAACCAGGCAGCCAGAGGCAATGATCACGGCGGGGCCGCGCGTGTCGCCCACGGCACGCAGCAGTGCGGTTCCCATATTAAGCAGCAGTGCCGCAACCATCGCGGCAAAATAACAGCGAGCATAGGCCACGCCCTCGGCCAATAGTTCATGCGGCGTGTTCATAAGCACCAGCATGGGCTCAACGAACACTATGCCAAGAATCGAGAAAGCGATACCGCCCACCAGCGCGAGCGTCATGGCTGTATGGACCGAACGACTCAGTCGCTCATCATCGTGCTGGCCAAAATACTGACCGGTAATGACCGCGCAGCCGGCGCCGACGCCAACGCAAAAGCCAATGCAGAGCTCGGTGAGCACCATCGTGGCTTGAATGCCACCCAGCGCGAGCTTGCCGCCAAACTGGCCAACGATATACGTACCGATAAGCGTGTAGGCCTGCTGAAAAAACGAACTAAAAAAGATGGGAACGCACAGCGACAGCAGCTGTTGCCAAATGACACCCTGCGTTACATCGATAGCCGTAGATTTCTTAGCCACACGCCCTCCCCGCCAACGTATGTTAAACAACAAAACGGCAATTTAAGACCAAAGCAAATACCAGCTTAGCACCGACCGGCGTCGACCGAAACACCCCGAATCAGAGCCCAGTGCAAAATATCTGCCTAGTGATACAAACCCGGCTGGTAGTGATACTCATTGCTCACGTGCGGGCACAGCTGCCAAAAGGCGACGGCGCTCGCCGCGGCCACGTTGAGCGAATCGACCCCGTGCGCCATCGGAATGCGCACCGCGTGGTCACAGCCGGCAATGGTCTTGGCGCCCAAGCCGGCACCCTCGGTGCCCATAAAAATCGCCAAGCGATCAATCTTCCGCAGTACAGGATCATCAAGCGAAACAGAGTCGTCCGTCAACGCCATAGCGGCACACGAAAAACCGGCATCGTGCAACGCGCTCAGACCATCATGCGGCCACACACGAGCCTCGCTGCCAATGCGCGTCCACGGCACCTGAAACACGGTGCCCATGCTCACGCGGGCCGAGCGACGATACAGTGGATCGCAGCACGTCGGGCTGACCAAAATACCGTCAACGTTCAATGCGGCAGCCGAGCGGAAAATCGCGCCAACATTGGTGTGATCGACAATACCCTCAAGCACGCACACGCGCACCGGACGACCCCCCGCCGCCTCGACAACGCCGCCCAAGAACTCATCAACCGGAATCTGACGCGGGCGACGGAACGCCGCCAGCGCGCCGCGCGTCACGTTAAAGCCCGTCAACTGCTCCATGAGCTCCATGGAGGCCACGAACACGGGAACCGGACCCGCTCCCTCGCGCACGACAAGCTGGTCAAACAGCGGCATCATCTGGTCGAGCCAGCGCTCGCCCAGAAGAAAGCTCACCGGCTCATATCCGGCGCGAACCGCACGCTCGATGACCTTGGCACTCTCAGCGATAAAAATGCCCTTCTGCGGCTCCAGCACGCAGCGAAGCTCACGCTCGGTCAGTCGCACGTAGGCATCGAGCCGCTCGTCCTCGAGCGAATCAATTCGCAGAACCTCAACGGCATCAGTCATAGCAGCCTGCCCGCACCCTTCTTTACAGTACATCTATACCAAACGAGGCGACGCTAAGCGCCGCCCCATGCATTCAAACAACCCGATGATACCGTTCACGCCAGACGATTTACGCCTCAACGCGACGATACGTCACGAACTCATAATCGAGACCCTCGTCACCCTCGCCCGCGGCAATCGTGGCAACACCGCCACGCCGCGCAATCTCCCACGCGGGATCGGCATCCAGATCGGGAAAGTACGTATCCACGTCATGCACGCAGTGGTTATGCGTAACCTCGGCCTCCGCGCAATACGGCAAAAACTGCCGATAGACATCGCCGCCACCGATCACCCACGCAACGGGTTCATCGGCAACCGCGGCGAGCGCTTCGTCAATGCCATGCACCACGTCAACGCCCTCGGGGGCAAAGCCCTCGTCGCGCGTGAGCACAATGTTGCGGCGATTCCTGAGCGGACGCCCACCGGGAAAACTCAGCAGCGTCTTGCGCCCCATAATGACCGGGCAACCTTTGGTGCACGCCACAAAATGGCGCATGTCGGCGCGATTGGACACCACCATGTCGCCCTCGCACCCAATACCCCAGTCATCGCACACGGCGACAATGGCAGAAAGCTTACACGTCATGCGCGTCACCTACACCGCGATGGGGATGTTCTTGACCTGCGGGCCGTGCTCATAGCCCTCGACGATCAGGTCATCGGTCGTAAACGAGTAGAAATCATGCACATCGGGGTTGAGCGTTACCTTGGGCGCGGCAAACTGCGGACGCTCGATAAGTTCGCGGATGATATCGACATGACGGTCGTAAATGTGGGCATCGGCAATCACGTGCAGCAGCTCGCCAGCGATCATATCGACCGACTGCGCAACCATCATCAGCAAAATGGCGTACTGGCACACATTCCAGTTGTTCGCGGCCAAAATATCCTGGCTACGCTGGTTGAGAATCATGTTGAGCGTCGGTTTGTCATCCTGTGGGCGCTGGGTGACGTTATACGTCACGCTATAGGCGCACGGGTACAGGTGCATCTCGGACAGATCGCTAAACACATAGGTGTTCGTCATAATGCGGCGACTGTACGGCGTGTGCTTAAGGTCGTACAGCACGCGGTCCATCTGATCGAAGTCGCCCTCGGCATAGTGGCTCTTCTGGCCAATCTGATAGCCGTAGGCCTTGCCGATAGAACCGGTCTCGTCAGCCCATTCATCCCAGATATGGCTGTTGAGGTCATGCACGTTATTGGACTTCTTCTGATAAATCCACAGAATCTCGTCCATGGCAGACTTAAGCGCCGTACGACGCAGGGTGAGCGCGGGGAACTCCTCGCGCAGGTCGTAGCGCGCCGTGACGCCGAAGTTTTTAATGGTATAGGCAGGGGTGCCGTCCTCCCACACCGGGCGGACCTTTTGGCCCTCGGTGGTGGTGCCATGGTCCAGAATATCGCGGCACATGGTTACAAACTGTTGATCAGCTTTGCTCATTGACCCTCCTGTCAGTCGCCTATAAGCGAGATTTATTGTAGCCCAGGCGCGCGAGTGTCGAATTGGACACTTAGTCCGGCACACGCAATGCACGGCAGCGCGGCTCCGCATGCGGCAACGAGGCATCTTAGCCTTTTTCTGACATATGACAGAAATGCCTTGCGCCCAACGACTAACGCGTTATCCTATTGTTGACATATGTCAGATAAGGAGTGTGCATGGCAGGAAGACGCGAAAAACTGCGCCGCGTCGGGATCATCCCCGAATACCGCGGCTTTACCCCCGATGGCCTGGCCAGCGGTGATGCCATCGACATGACCGTCGACGAGCTTGAGGTGCTGCGCCTGTGCGACCTGGAAGGCCTTAACCAAGAGGCAGTCGCACAGCAGATGGGCATTGCCCGCGCCACGGTGGCGGCAATCTGCAGCCGCGCGCATCGCAAGGTGGCAAACGCGCTGGTCAACGGACGAGCGCTCATCATCGAGGGCGGCAATATCGCGTACTCCCCCATCACCACAGTGACGGCCGTATGGCCAGCAAAGGAGGTCGACACCATGAGGGTGGCAACCACGTACGACAACGGCAACATCTTTATGCACTTTGGCCGCAGCGAGCAGTTCAAGATCTACGACATTCAAGACGGCAAGGTGCTCAACGAGCAGGTCGTGGGCACCGGCGGCACCGGCCACGGTGCCCTTGCGGGCCTGCTCGCCAACGGCGGCGTGGACACGCTCATCTGCGGCGGCATTGGCGGTGGCGCTATCAACGCGCTCGCCCAGGCCGGCATCACAGTCTATGCGGGCGCCCAGGGCAGCTGCGACGCTTGCGTCGAGGCCATTATCGCCGGCACGCTCGCACAGAACGGCGAGGCCACGTGCGGCTGCCACGGCCATGACCACGATCACGCCCACGAACATGGCGAGTCCTGCAGCTGCCACGGCCATCACGAGCACGAGGGTCACGAGGGCTGCGGCTGCCACTAACGGCAAATGCCCTGGCGCCAGCACGCTTCCACGTGCGCAACAACCAGCGAACAAACGGCGAAGGCCGCCTGGAATACCATCCTGGCGGCCTTCGCCATACACGACTCAACTAGTCGTTACTTCTTGTTGCGCATCTGCGCTTCCATCTGGCGCAGCAGGTCCATATCGGACTTGGGGCCGCCCGTTCCCAGGCCGCCCATGCCGCCCAGCCCCATGGCATCCAGACCGGGAATATTGGGCATGCGCATCTTTTTGCCCTTCTTACCCTTCTTGCCCTTCTTGCCGCCGGCCTGCGCCTGATTGGCCATCGTGCGCATGCGGCCCATCATCTTATTCATCTCGCCCCACTGCTTCATAAGGCTATTGACCTCGGTGGGGGTCACGCCGGCGCCCTTGGCAATGCGGGCACGGCGCTGGCCGTTGATGATGGAGGGGCGAAGGCGCTCCTCCTTGGTCATCGACATGATGATGGCCTCGTTCTTATCGAAGATACCTTCGTCCAGGTTACCACCCATCTGGTTAAGCGCACGCTGGCCACCGGGGAGCATGCCCAGAATGCCCTTCATGCCGCCCATCTTCTTGACGGCCTTCATCTGGTCGAGCATGTCGTTCATGGTAAAGCCCTCGCGCAGCATGCGCTCGGCGGCCTCGAGCTGCTCGGCGTCGGCCGCCTCCTGGGCCTTCTCGATAATGCCGACAACGTCGCCCATACCCAGAATGCGCTTGGCCATACGATCGGGGTAGAACGGCTCCAGCGAATCGGGCTTCTCGCCCATGCTCACAAACTTGATGGGCTTGCCGGTCACCTGGCGCACGGAAAGCGCGCCGCCGCCACGGGCGTCGCCGTCGAGCTTAGAGATGATCACGCCGTCAAAGTCGGTGCGCTCGGCGAAGGTCGAGACGACGTTGACGATATCCTGACCGGTCATGGCATCGACGACCATCAGCACCTGATCGGGCTTGACGGCCTTCTTGATGTCCACGGCCTCCTGCATCATCTGCTCATCGATCTGAAGACGTCCGGCGGTATCGACGATGACCACATCGCGCAGGTGGTCGACGGCCTCCTGAATGGCGCCCTTGGCGATGTCGACCGGGTGCGCACCGTCGCCTCGGAAGACCGGGACACCGATCTCTCCGCCGAGCGTGGCCAGCTGGTCGGCAGCGGCGGGACGGTAGACGTCGCAAGCGGCGAGCAGCGGCGAGCGGCCCTGCTTCTTGAGCAGGTAGGCAAGCTTTACGGCCGCCGTGGTCTTACCAGAGCCCTGCAGGCCCACGAGCATGATGACGTTGGGGATGCGGTTGCTAAAGACGAGCTTGCTCTCGGTGGAGCCGAGCATCTCGGTGAGCTCGTCGAGCACGATCTTGACGACGTTTTGCGCCGGCGACAGCGACTCCATGACCTCGGCGGTCATGCAGCGCTCCTTGGTCTTGGCGACAAACTCCTTGACGACCTTAAAGTTGACGTCGGCCTCGAGCAGCGCCATGCGAATGTCGCGCATGGCCGAGGTGATATCGGCCTCGGTCAGTTTACCCTTGCCGCGCAGGCGGTCAAATGTGTCGTTGAGGCGATCGCTCAGGGAATCAAACACTAGTCACTCCTTAATTGGACTCGCCCACCAGGGCGCGGCAGAAATCTTTGGCATTAAACTCCTGCAGGTCATCGACCTGCTCGCCCACGCCGATGCGCAGGATCGGGAGCTTGAGCTTCTCGGCCACGGCCATGGCGATACCGCCCTTTGCCGTGCCGTCGAGCTTTGTCATGATAATACCGTCCAGGCCAAGCGCCTCGTTAAACTCGAGCGCCTGGTTCAGACCGTTTTGGCCCGTCGCGGCATCGATCACAAGCACGACCGAGACCGGCATGGGACCGGCGGCCATATTGGCGGCGCGCTTACGGGTCACATTGACCACCTTGGCGAGCTCGCGCATGAGCTCGGGGCTCGTGTGCAGACGGCCGGCGGTATCGATGAGCACCAGGTCGCTGCCGCGCCTATCGGCCTCGTCGAGCACGTCGTAGCAAACACTTGCCGGGTCGGAGCCGCGATCGCGCTTGATGACGGGAACGCCGGCGCGCTGGCCCCACACATCAAGCTGCTCGATGGCGGCGGCGCGGAAGGTGTCGGCCGAACCGATCACCACGTTCTTGCCGCGGGCAGCCATGGCGCTCGCGATCTTACCGACCGTCGTGGTCTTGCCGGCACCGTTGATGCCCACAAACAGCACGCAGCTCGGCGTATCGGAGAACGGATCGCGCTCGATGGGCACAAAATGGCCCTCGAGCTGCTCGGCCAGGGCGCGGCGAAGCTGCGGGGCGGTCTTGAGGTTCTTCTTGGCAGCGGCGTCGCGCAGGTCATCGGAGACCTGAATGGCGACCTCGGCACCCATGTCACCCATAACGAGGGTGTCCTCAAGGTCCTCCCAAAAATCCTCGTCAACCTCACCGCCAAAGTAGAAGACCTCGTTGAGGGCCTCGCGGCTGCGCTCAAGTCCGCGCGAGAGAGCATCGAAGAATCCCATTATGCATTCACGACCTTTCCGGTTTCGCGATCGAGTTTTTGCGAGACGACGCGACTGACGCCGTCGGCTTGCATCGAGACGCCGTAGAGAACGTCAGCATCCTCCATAGTACGGCGCTGATGCGAGATTACCAAGAGCTGCGTATCGGAACGCAGCACATCGAGAGCACCGATGAGCTTGGACAGGTTGGCGTCGTCGAGCGCCGCCTCGACCTCGTCCAGCACATAGAACGGCACCGTACGCGTGCGATACACGGCAAAGAGCAGGGCGAGCGCCGTCAGGCTCTTCTCGCCGCCCGACATGAGCATCATCTTGGTGATGCGTTTGCCGCGCGGCTGCGCCACGACCTCAATGCCCGTCTCGGCAGGATGCTCGGGATCGGTCATCTCAAGGTGAGCCTGACCACCCGGGAAGAGCATGGCGAAGATCTCGCGGAAGTTCGCGTCGACCTTCTCAAACGTCACCAGGAACGCCTTGCGCATCTTGCGGTCAATCGCCACGGTGATCTTGGTGAGCGCCTTGCGCGCGCTCTCCAGATCGGCCAGTTGCTCCTCGATGTAATCGGCGCGGCGCTTGAGCTGCTCGTACTCCTCCATGGCAACCTGGTTCACGGGGCCCAGATTGTTGATTTGGCGCACGAGTTGGTTGAGCTCGCGCTCGGCAGCGTCGCGATCGGTGGGCGCCGGCAGCATGAGCGCCTCCTCGAGCACCGTGGTGCCGTCGGCGGTGATGGCCTTAATGGCAGCCTCTACCTGCACCTCGAGCTTGCCGCGCGCCACCTTGAACTCATTTTGCGTCGTGGCGGCAGCATCGACCCTCTCTTTGGCGCGGGCGACCTCGGTCTTGGCGTCCTCGATGGTCTTCTTTAGCGAAGCCGAGTCCGCCTCCTCAAGCGTTGCCTGATCGCGCAAGCGCGCAGCCCAGTCCGAGGCGCGCTCCAACAGGGCAGAATAGCGCTCGTGCATGGGATCGACGCGAAGGCGCAGCAGCTCAAGCGAGCGCGAGGCCTGGCGTGTTCCGCGGATACGGCGGTCGATGCCTTCCAGGCGATGCTCAAGATCGGGCACGCGGCCCTTCAGCGAACGCAGGCGCTCGCTCGTCTGGGCCAGGCGGACCTTGGCATCGGCGAGCTTGCCGGCTGCCTCGGAATCATCACGGCGCACGCGATCGAGCTCATCATTGGCCTCGGCAATCTGCAAGCCCAGATCGCTCGCTTGCGCACGAGCCTCGTCACGCGAACGGGTAAGTTCATCCACGCGCGGACGTGCAGCACGAACGGCCTCGGCAGCCTGCTCGCGGCTCTTGGAAATACGCACGCGCTCGACCTCGGCGTTGTTGGCACTCTGCTCCAGGCGGCCGATCTCGGACAGCAGGGAGCGACGCTCGCCCTCAAGGCGGGCAATCTCGCCGGCAGCATCGCCCTCGGCAGCACGGGCCTCCTCAACGGCCGCATTGGCCTCGACGACCTGATCAGAAACATGCTCAAACGCGGCAGCAAGATCGGGCTCCAGGCCTTCCAGCTCGCGGATACGACGCTTGCGCTCCAGGGCGCCCGAAGCCTCGCCGGCATCAAGCCCCACGCGAACCAGGCCGCCGCAGGCAACGCGGGCGCCATCGGGAGTCACATAGGTCACGCCATCAACGACCGGCGCGGACAGCGCGGCAGCCAAGTCATCGACCACGTAATAGCCGCCGAGCAATGCCTCGACGACCGGACCGTAGCCCGCTCGCACGGACAGACGATCAACAAGACGGGTACCGGCGGCACCCTCGGCAGCCGCAGAGCCACTCACGCTGCGCGCCACCAGCAGCGCCTCGCCCGAGGCCTTCTTCTGGTCCAGCGCAGCGCGACCGGCGCGCTCAAGTGCGGCAGCGTTATCGAACAACAGGGCATCGATATCGCCGGCGAGCAGCTGCTCAACCAGGCCCTCAAGCTCACGAGGTGCCTCGAGCACATCGCCCAGACGACCCGAGACATCGTCGCCCAGCGCGCCCACCAGACGGCTTACGAGCGGCGAGCTGTCGGCCATGCGAGCATCAAGCTTCTTTTGGCTGGCAAGCTCCGAGCGCACCTCGGACAGCTTGTTGCGTGCCTCGCCTTCGCGGGCACGCAGGTCCTTGAGGGCAGCCCGTGCCGTCTCGGTGGCCTCGCGCGCATCGCTCTGGGCCTGACGAGCCGCCTCAAGGGCGCTCTCAAGCTCCTCAGCACGGTCGCGGCGGCTATCAAGCGATGCCGTGACCTCCTCGAGCTGTTCATCGATCTGCTCCAGGCGCGAGGCATACATGTTGTCCTCGACCTCGGCGTTGCTCAGCGAGTCCTTCAACTTGGCGAGCTCGAGCGCAGCATTATCGGCAACGCGCTGCACATCGCGCTGTTCGCGCGTGAGCTGCGAAATCTGATTGTCGAGCGCAACGCGACGCTCGTGGAGCTCGGCGGCGGCAGGACCAGCGGCGTCAACGTCCTCCTGGGCCTGCATATGCGCGCCGGTCACTTCCTCGAGCTGAGCACGTGCGTCCTCGAGCTCCTCAACCACGCGACGGCGCTGATGCTCGGAGCTCGAGATCTGGCCACGCATGTCGGACAGGCGCGACACCATGTTATGGCCCTTTTCCTCGAGCAGGCGCATATCGGAGTTAATGCGACCGACCACGTCTTGCATATGACGGCGCTGCTCGCCCAAGTCGCCCACAAACAGGCCCTTTTCCTCGAGCATAACTTGGAGCTTCTCGAGCTCGCGCTCCTTTTCACCCAAGCGGTATTGCGCGAGCTCAAGCTCGGCAGCGCCCTCCTTGGAGCGGCTCTCCAGGTCGTTCCACTGCGATTGCAGTGAACGCAGCTCATCGACGGCCAGCATCTGCGTAAGCTCGTTCGCGCGCGAGGACAGCTCTTTGTACT
>CAMQPJ010000027.1 GCA_947003675.1 uncultured Collinsella sp.
AGTCGTGCTGCGGCCTGGCCATGATGCGGGACAGCGCCGCGACCATGCGCGACTGAAGCTCACTTTCCGACTCGCCACCAAAGGCAACCGGATAATCACCCCAGGGCTGCGGCGGCATCTCGCGATTTGATGTGCCCTCCAGCGAGCCAAAATGCCACTCACGCAGGTCATCGACCAGCTCTATGGAACGGCCCTCGCCAACGATAAGCTCGGCCGTATGCCGCGCCCGGCCCAACGGCGAGGAATACACATGATCAAAGGCCACGCCACGCGCCGCAAACGCCGTACGCGCCGTCAGCGCCTGCTCGCGCCCGCGCGCCGTAAGCGACGAATCGTGCCAGCCCTGCAAAATGCTCTGCACATTGAGCTCAGTCTGCCCATGCCGCACCAAATACAGATCTGCCACACACCCTCCCCTCGTACCACCACAAAGGGGACAGGCACCTTTGTGGTGGTTTACCGCTGGATCACACCGCGGTGACACTCAACTACACCAGCACGTCGGCGAGCGAACGCTTGGGTACGTGGTGCACCTGCGCCTCGTCGCGCCAATAATTGATGGAGCCGTCGGGGTTGGAATCGATCGCATCGATCACCTGTGTCTCGGCCGGAACGCCAAACGCCATGATCAGCTTGAGCTCATATTTGTCGTTATCGAGCCCCATGGCATCGATCGCGCGGGGCGTAAAGGCCTTGAACATACAGGCTGCCACCTCAGGCGTGGCGCTGCGGGCGGCGAGCATCATCGTCTGCGCGGCAATGCCCGTGTCGACCTCGGTAATGGGAGCGGCTGGCTTGCCCGGAACGGCGCGCTCAGCCAAAATCGCGATGTAGCCGGTCGGGCGCTCACCCTCGGCAGGACCCGGCCAATCCTTAAGCGCACCGGCCCATGCAAGCTCATCAAATACGCGCGCGCAATCCACGGCACCGCTCACCACATGAAAACGCAGACGCTGAGCATTGGCGCCGCAGGGAGTCAGGAGAGCCAGCTCTGCCAGCTCGAGCAAAAACTCACGCGGCACGCGCATGGACTCGTCAAAACGGCGGCACGTACGGGCACGACGGACCAGCGCATCAAACGCTTCCAAGCCGAGCTTTTCGCAACCCTGCTCTGCCATCGATTCGACACTCGACGGCGCCTCGGGAACTGCTTCGTTCATAGGGACCCCCAATACAAGCCAATTGTCCTTAGGAAAATCTAACCTAAAACGTAGGCAATAACGAACAGGGCTGCAATGTTCTACACCTGTTGAATAGAAAATCGCAACGTGGGGAACAACGGAAACAATTCGGGGCCTTTGGGTTACGTTTCGCCCTCTCCGACCCATACGCCAGCGCCTTTAGGCGATACTGGTTGTAACGATCAAGGCTTACGCCGCACGGAAAGGAGACATTATGGGCATCTTTAAGAACGATGACCAAAAATCGAGCCAGTTTGGATTTGACGAGAAAAGCATGGCGGGCAAAGCCGTCAAGGCCGTGCGCTGGATTTACGCCATCACGGGCGTCTTAGCGCTCATTGCTGGTATCGCGCTGCTTTTTGCACCCGCCAAGTCCCTCGTCTTTTTGACGACTGTCCTGGGTTTTTACTTTGTAATCACTGCTGCCATCAGGCTGTTCACTGCCATTTTTGAGCCGCTGCTGCCCACCGGCTGGCGCGTGACGAGCATCATCTCCAACCTACTCATTATCTTGGGCGGCGCCATAATCCTGCGCAACCAGGCCTTCTCGACCGCGACGCTCACCACGATGGTGGTTATCGTGGCCGGCTTTGGCTGGATTGTCGAAGGTGTCATGTCCATTCTGGAGTCCGAGCTTTCGTCCAACCGCGCCCTCGCCATCCTGAGCGGCGCACTCTCCATCATCGCCGGCATGTTCGTGTTTATCTATCCGCTGTGGTCGGCCAAGATGCTCGTCATCTTTAGCGGCGCCGCACTGCTGGTGTTTGGCGTAACGCTGATTGTTCGCGCTATTCAATTTGGCAAACTGGTGCACTAGATGCCGCGAACGCTCTTTATTGATGCAGACGCCTGCCCGGTCACGCGCGAGTCGATTGACTGCGCGCGGCGGGCGGGCGTCGCCGTTGTTATCGCCGGCAACAGCACGCAAAACCTAGAACGGCACATTCGCCGCGACGACCCGCGCGATGCTGAGCACGCGCGACGCGGATTTTGGGTCACGACGCTCGATGTGAGCGTGGGCGCCGACAGCGCCGACTTTGCCATTATCGAGCGCCTGCAGGCTGGCGACGTGGTCGTGACGCAGGACATTGGCCTGACGAGCATGGTGCTCGGACGCGATGCCGCCGCTATCGGCGTGCGCGGGCGTGTCTACGATAAGGCGACCATCGACATGCAACTGTTTATTCGCCACGAGGAAAAGAAGGTGCGTCGCGCTGGCGGTCGCACCCGCGGGCCGGCAGCCTTCACCAGCGAGGACCGAGCCCGCTTTAAACGCAACCTCACCGAGTTGCTACGCTAACCAAGGCAGATTTTTGGGATATGCCCGGAAATCTGCCTTTTTGTTTAGAGCGGTGTGAGCGCTCAGGATCCATGGCTCAACAAAAAAACGGGCTTCAAAATGCCATGCGTCGCCGCACTGCGCAGGCGCCGAGCATGGCTATTTTGAAGCCCGTTTTGTTAGGCCTACTTAGAGGCCGAAGGCGGAAAGAACGAGTCCCCAACCGGCGCCGATGACGTACATCATGACCAGGAACACGGCATTTTCGCGAGCGCTGCGGTTGGTACGGAACAGCACCAGGTAGCCCACGCCGGCAGAGATAAGCGTGCCGGCGAGCATCGGCGCCAGCTGCAGCGCACCTTCGAGGTACAACTGCGTAATAACGACGCTGGCAGAGCAGTTGGGGATCAGACCGACAAGCGCCGAGCCCAGGACAGCGAGCGTCTCGTTGCCGCGCAGGAACTGCTCGATTGCGGACTCGCCAAAGGTCTCGAGGACGGCGACCAGAATCAACGTCACTAGGAAAATGAATACCGACACCTGCACGGTGTGCGAGATCGCGCTGCGGATGATCGACAGAACGGGCGCGCCCTCGTGGGAGTGACCGTGCTCATGACGGTGTTCATGCTCGCCCTCATGACCGTGATCGTGGCCGTGGTCGTGCCCGCGCTCGTCCTCATCCTCGTCACAGCCGCAATGATCGCGTTCGCACAGCTCGTGGATGTGATCGGCACTTACGCCCGCCTCGGCCACCTCGTCAATGATGTCGCCCCCGGTATGGTCGTCGTGCGCGCAGTTCACATGAGCCGGATTGGCAGCGGTCCCCAACACGGTACGGCGAATCGCCGCATGCGCGCGGGCATTACGACGAAGGCCGCGGATAGCCGCATCCACGATAAAGCCCGTGACCAGCGCGATCAGCGCCTTCGAGGCGAGCAGCATCGCCATGGTCTGCACGGGAACTTGCTCGGCGAGCAACAGCGGCAACATCTCGTCGGAGGTCGAGAGGAACACGGCGACCAGCGTGCCCAGCGTCACGACGCGGCCGGCGTACAGCGTCGCCGCCATGGCCGAAAACCCGCACTGTGGCACCATGCCCAACAACGAGCCAACCACGGGACCAGCGGCACCGGCACGCTTGATGGCGCCGTTGACGCGGTCGCCCGCAACGTGCTCAAGTGTCTCGAGGGCAAGATACGTCACCAACAAAAACGGCACCAGCGACAGCGTGTCCTTGCCGGCGTCGAGCAGAATATCAATCAGTAAATCCATGACGGATGGAACCTTTCGTGTCTTTCGGCAGCATTGTAAAAGTCCTAGCGGTCAACTAGGGTATTGTAGTTGTCCCGGGCGCGGTGCCAATAGTTGCCCATGGTAAACTATCATCTCGCCACAACTCAGTAAGCCCGAGCCGCGCGACGCGGCCCGTCCAAGGAGCAGCATATGAATGTTTCGCAAGCACTCGAATACGAGCGCCAGCCGTTTATCCCCATGTTTATCTACGGCGACCACGGCGCCATGGAGTCCGAGCGCCAGAAGGGCGAGGAGGCCCTCAAGGTGCTCGAGACCGAGTACTTTACCGCCGAGGGCGACCCCGGCTTCGACTTTGCCACTGTGCGCGACCTGGCCGACCGCAACCGCGACCTGTGCGACCAGATTGGCGAGGCGCGCCTGCGCAACGTGACGCCCGCGACGCTTTCGCGCGGCCTGTCCGATGCCGACACCTGTGCCGCCATCGGCAAGATGCAAAAGCGCACCGCCGCATCGGTCATGCGCGAGATCCGCGGTGACCGCGACGCACTCGGCGTAGCCTATGCCCGCAAGCCCATCCAAGGCACGGTGCTGGGCATCGACATCGAGACCACCGGTCGCGCGCCCGAGCGCGGCTACATCATCAACGTGGGCTGGGAGATCATGGAGCTCACCAGCGACGCCGTCCCGCATGACGCCGAGGCACACTACTGCGGCCTGCCCGACATCTACCGCGGCGAGGATGTGCCGCTATCGAACATCCATCACATCACCTGGGACGACATCGACAGCAAAAAGCCGTTCCGCGAGAACAAGGAGCTGCAGAAGCAGTTGCTCAAGCTCATGAAGAAGTATCCCTATATGGCACATAACGCCGCCTTCGAGGACAGCTGGTTCAAAATTCATCTGGACGGTTACGCCGAGGCACGCCGCACAGGCAAGATTATCGTCATCGACTCGCGCCAGATCTGCCGCAGCCTGGACGCCGACGTGCGCTCGCTCCCCCGCGAGTCCGCACCCGCTGCGCTCGAGAACTGGGCGCGCCGACGCGGCACCCTCGCCGCCGACGCCAACGAGCAGCATCTGGGCCTCGACGACACTGACCTCATGCTCCGTACCGTCCAAGCCGAGTTCAACCTCAAGAACCTGTTTGCGAAATAACCGATCCACCTGCGGGAGCGCCCGCCAGGCACAGCACAATCCGTCTGGGCGCACCGGCACGCAGTAAACTAGGGCGCAGCCTTATGGCTGCACCCTAGTTTTCATCAAAACGAGCAAATACGCGTGCTTCACACAGTCGACTGGTTGGCCCACCTACATTTTTCGAGTTGTTCGGCCAGCTGAACCACTAGTCAAGGCCCCTCGAACCGCAATCGAGCGCTGTAGTCGCCTTAATTTCGCAACCAAGCCCCATTAATCTACCTGAATCAATTCGAATAAGACGTTGCGATCGCACCATTCATTTAGGATAAGGCCGAATAACTCAAATTATGTTGGTGAGGCATCTGGACGGTCAGCAAAAACGCTTAGAGGCTACGAATTCGCAACTAAAGTTCACCAAAAAAGGCGCAGCTGGCAGAAACCTCCCCAGCCGAAGCTGCTCCCTCGATACGACAGCTCAAAAGCCCACCGTTTGCAGAAGATAAGCCGCGCCCCAATACCGTTGCCCGAAGTTTCGAGCGTATGTGGCGTCTGCTATGCCATCATGCGCGTATGGGAATCGTTCTGTCACATACCACGGCACGCGCTGTATACCAAACAGCCAACTCGCTCGCAAGCTACGCGATCGATCCCTTACCTATGGAAAAGATCAGGGTGTCTGCGCCGACCACGTCCGACCTGGAAGCGGCGCGAGCATGGCTCAACAGAAAGAATGTCGATTCTGAAAGCATCCATGTGCTGACTTTTTCCAATAATGCCAAAAGGCACCGTAAGGGCTGCATCTGCCACTGCTCGCGCTATACGTTTGATGCAGAAAGCTACCTAGAACTCGAGCCGAACGTCTACATCGTCGATATCAAGCTGTGCGCGTTAGAAGCAACAGCCGACCTCAACCTTACTGAGCTCGTTGAGTATTACTTTGAAATCTGCGGCTCCTACGCGCTTGAAACGTCCGACGAAACTCAATATCGCGAGCGCCCAGCCCTAACCAGCGTTGAAGAACTCAGAGCCTTCTTTTCAGAGGCATCAGGGTATCGTGGGTCCAATAAAGCCCTTAAGGCACTTTCTTATGTACGCGGAGGCTGTCGCTCCCCACTCGAAACGGCGTTTGTCATGATGCTGACAATGCCCAAGTCAATGGGTGGCTTAGCCATACGTGCCATCAAAACGGATTATCCGATCCCAGTCCCCAAAAGATACGCCGCCCTAACGCGACGCACGGTTTTCTACCTCGACGCGCTGCTCGAAAACTCGATGACCGATATCGAATACAACGGCTTTTACCACGACGAGCCCGAGCAGCAATCAATTGACGAGGAACGCCGAAACACGCTGCGAAACATGGGATATGCCGTTATCACAGTTAGTCGTCATTCGTTTTTCAAACAGTCCGCTTTTAGACGGGTCATGGAAGCGATTCGCATTCGCGAGAAGATTTGGCCCGGTCGGCTCCCGGATAACTTCGCCATCCTGCAAGAAACTCTTCGTCAATTTGTCTTGCGGCGCTACTTCGAATACGGTCGCCGCGTCCTGAAGGCACTCAAAGAAGAAGAGGCCACCGAGCGCGAAATTGCAAGCCAATATCCGCAAGCTGATGACCCGAGCATCAACGATGTGCCCGAACCCGACGACATGCAACACGTCGGGGCCCTTGCTGAGGAAACCAATGGGCCTTGGGAATGCGACATGTCCGTAAAAAACGATGAGAACCGCACGGAAGACGACACGATTATTGATCTAATTGAGAATTCGCTCTTCTAAAGGCGGTCTCTGCGGATGTCCACCTACATTTTTCGACTTATTCGGCCATCGATGTGCCTGATTGGCTACGGAAATGCTCAATATAACTTCAGATAAAACTGATTCTGCAGGAACTCCCGTAGAGAAAGAACTGATTCTCACGGTATTTAACAAGATAAAGTACAAATATGAACAGCTCTAATGCTTCTCGAGACGGCTTTCTTAGCATGCTGGCCGAACATCTCGAAATATGTTGGCGAGCATTGCGTCGATGCATCCCAACCCACAGAAAATCGCAGAGGCGGCAAACAGTCATCGAAATTATCGCAAATTGTATTGACATATGAACATGCGCTCATATACTTGGTAGTAAATTATATGAGCGCATGTTCATATGAAAGGATATTGCAATGAGCATCCGCGATGATGAAACGAAACCCGACATCGAGGCCACCGAACCCGTGATCCCCACCACCTGCTCGCCCGAGGACCTTCCCGACGAGGAGCTTCTCTACGACCTCGCTGACCTGTTCAAGGTCTTCAGCGACACCACGCGCATCAAGATTCTCTATGCCCTCATGGGCCGCGAGCTCTGCGTAGCCGACATCGCCGAGGCGACCGCAACCTCGCAGTCGGCAGTGTCGCACCAGCTGCGCACCCTTAAGCAGTCGCACCTGGTCAAATTCCGCCGTGACGGCCGCAACATCCTCTACTCGCTTGCCGACGATCATGTCTACACCATGCTCAATCAGGGCATGAGCCATATCTGCGAATAGCAACCAACCACGGTACCAGCGCGGCCTGCACCCAAGCCGCAAAACAGGGAAAGGAACCCACCATGAAAAAGCAGTTTAAACTCGACGAGATCGACTGCGCCAACTGCGCACGCGAGCTTCAAGACGAGCTGGCCAAGCTCGATGGCGTCAAATCCGTGTCCGTCAACTTTATGACCCAGAAGCTGACGCTCGAGGCCGATGACGCCGAGTTCGACGAGGTCCTCGACCGCGTTGTAGAGTTTACGGCCGACGCCGAGCCGGACTGCGAGATCATTCTCTAGCCCAGGTTTACGCCAACATGCAAGGCCGCGCATGCCGCGGCCTTTGCTCGCGAAATTATATGAGCGAGTGTTCATACATTCAATTGGGAGGATACGAGTCATGGCCACCGCCGACCCCAAGAAGAAAAAGAAGAAGCGCAAGAAGAAAGAGTCTCTTGAGCATAAGCGCAACCGCATCCTGGTAGCGCTGGGCATTTTTGCCGTGGTGTACGCCCTCGATGAGCTCGGTGCCCTCACCGCCGCATTCGACACCCCGGACGACATCTACGCCAGCTTTGTGATGTTCCTCGTGCCGTTTTTGATTGCCGGCTACGACGTGCTCCAAAAGGCATACAACAACATCCGCCGCGGCAAGGCCTTCGACGAGAGCTTCCTCATGGCCGTCGCGACTATCGGCGCGTTTGCCATGGTGCTCTTCCCCGATACCGACCCGCACATGGCCGAAGGCGCCGCCGTCATGCTGTTCTACCAGGTCGGTGAGCTGTTCCAGGCATACGCCGTGGGCAAGAGCCGCAAGTCGATCAGCGCCATGATGGACATCGCGCCCGACTACGCTAACGTCGAGCAAGCCGACGGTACACTCGAACAGGTCTTTCCCGATGACATCGCCGTCGGCACCGTGATCGTGGTCAAACCCGGCGAGCGCGTGCCTATCGACGGCGTCATCGTCGAGGGCGAAACCCAGCTCGACACCGCCGCGCTCACGGGCGAGTCAGTCCCCCGCCCCGCCAAGTCCGGCGACGATATCATCAGCGGCTGCATCAACATGACGGGCCTCATCCACGTGCGCACCACCAAGCCCTTTGGCGAGTCCACCGTCGCGCGCGTCCTGGAGCTCGTGGAGAATGCCAGCGAAAAGAAGGCGCGCACCGAGAACTTCATCACGCGCTTTGCCCGCGTCTACACCCCCGCCGTCACCGGCGCCGCTGCGGTGCTCGCGCTCGGCGGCGGCCTGGTCACCGGTGCCTGGTCCGACTGGATTCTGCGCGGTCTGACCTTCCTGGTCGTCAGCTGCCCGTGCGCGCTCGTGATCAGCGTACCGTTGAGCTTCTTTGGCGGCATCGGCGGCGCATCCAAGCTGGGCGTTCTCATCAAGGGCTCCAACTACCTCGAGACGCTCGCGGACGTGGACACCGTCGTCTTTGACAAGACAGGCACCCTCACCAACGGCACGTTCTCGGTGGTCGCGGTGCACCCCGAGGCTGGCTATACCGAGCAGTCGTTGCTTGAGGTCGCAGCCCTTGCGGAGTCGTTCTCTGATCACCCCATCGCGCAGTCCGTGCGCGTCGCCTACCAGGGCGAAGTCGACCCCAAGCGCGTGAGCGACTCCGCCAACGACGCGGGCCACGGCGTGACGGCAACCATCGACGGCAAGCATGTCGTCGTTGGCAACGCAAAGATGCTCGCCACGGCCGGCGTTGAAGCGCCCGATTGCGAGGTCGTTGGAACGATTCTGCATGTGCTCGTTGACGGCGTGTACGCCGGCCACATCGTGATTGCAGACACCGTTAAGGCCGATGCCGAGCAGACGATCCGCGACCTGCACGCCGCCGGCGTCAAGCGCACCGTTATGCTCACGGGCGACCGCGAGGAAGTGGCTGCTGCGGTGGCCAAGCAGCTCGGCCTCGACGAGTTCCATGCGCAGCTGCTGCCGGGCGACAAGGTCGAGCGTGTTGAAGCGCTGCTCGCGGCCGAAAGCGGTAAGGGCAAGCTCGCCTTTGTCGGCGACGGCATCAACGATGCGCCTGTGCTTACGCGCGCCGATGTGGGCATTGCCATGGGCGCCATGGGCTCCGACGCTGCGATTGAGGCGGCGGATGTCGTGCTGATGGATGACAAGCCGTCCAACATTTCCCGCGCGATCCGCGTGGCGCGCAAGACCATGTCGATTGTCTGGCAGAATATCATCTTCGCGCTGGGTATTAAGCTGCTGATTTTGGTGCTTGCGGCGCTCGGCATCGCCAACATGTGGCTTGCGGTCTTTGGCGACGTAGGCGTGGCAATCATCGCCATCCTGAACGCCATGCGCGCGATGGGTGTCAAGAACCTGTAGCGTTCGTGGGCTGTCCGGGCGGGGGGGGGGGGGGGGGGGGTGGTTTTTGTGGGGGGCCAAACACAAGAGGGGCCCCGGGGCGGG
>CAMQPJ010000028.1 GCA_947003675.1 uncultured Collinsella sp.
GGTGTCGGTATTGGCGCCCTTGCGCGGGCTACCGCTCAATACAACGATATTCATAAGAATCTCCCTTCTTCATGCCGCAGGCGCGCGGCATACATTTCGTTGTAACCAAAACGGATAGAGCTATTCAGTCGTCTGTAGATCGCATCTCTCGTTCGTGTTCTCTAGACACAATCTCATTGCCTGATAACTCCTCGGCCACCTTGATTTTCTCTCCGAGAATTGAACAGCAAATCGTTGCTCGCAAAGTATCGACTGTGAGAAAATTAGCTTGAGCTTTCTCCCTGCTCGCATAAGCGTTCGCGTGAAAGAGCCTAGCCGCATCGGCCAGGCGCAATATAGATCCGCGGAAACCGGCCTACGAACAAGGAGTGTCTTATGTATGGACAGCATGTTGCACCGCAGACCCATAACAAACGGACTGGCCTGTCTATCCGCGACGTCAAGCGTCATGCAGACGCCAGAATCGCCGCCTTCGGAGTAAGCATTCTTGTGGCAGGACTGCTTTTGCTACCCTGCGCAGCACTGGCGACAGAAATGCCCGAAACCGATGTCGCAGCACCCATTACCTGCGACGAAGCCAACGCGGAAGGCAGCCTCACAGCTACCACCGTTGTCGACCATAACTATGACCTGGAGCTCCCTCCTGCCTTTATGTTGGTCCAGAATGAGGCGTTTGTATACGATTTCCCCGACAAACCCGAAGACTTCATCTACGGGCTTAACGACACCGTCCTTCTCTTCAAGATCGACACCGATACCGAAGGCCTTATAAAAACCGAGAACCCCAAAGAGGCCAGCGTCTCTATTGCCCTGACCATGATCGACAATCACGTTAGAGCAACCGTAGTCTTTACAGGCAGTTACGCCGACGACCAAATCCCTTACAGGCTGAACCTCAACAGCTCAGCCCACCTTGGCACACACGTTGACCGTGACTTCGACAGCGGGCAAGGGATTATGCACGAGACGCGGCACGATTACTACATCCGTTACATCTTCGACAGTGACGTGCACTTGATTGCAACCGATACGAGCGGTTCCAAACCCGATCCAAGTGTTAAGCCGATCCCAGAGGTCAAACCCGAACCGGAAACCAAGCCCGAGCCCACACCGCAGCCCAAGACAGAAAAGCCCGCGGCAAATCCCGTTTCCACCAAGGCAGTAACGGCAGCTAAACCAGCCAGGACCACCCTACCCGCTACGGGCGACAACGGCGCGATAGCAGTCGCCCTGAGTGTTGCCGGTGGCGTAGTTGCATCAGTTAGCATTTCCGCAACAAGGCGTCGCAACCGCTAGCTAAAGCAAATACGCCATTCACACAGGCAAACAACCAAGCTCCAACGAAAACGGTCCAGTCATCCGACTGTGCCGCACTCCAGTAGTTCGTGGAAGATATCAAAGAGGTATCCCAGGCTCCCTTGAGCTGTGCGACAGACAGATCAGGTTTGGGAAGTAGAACGGCCCTTGCGCGAAGCGTGAATCGGGCAAGTCTGACGTTTATTCCCAGGGCCAAGCAGGGCCGGAGGTTTTATTGGCGGCTCTTACGGGCGTCGCGAGTTTTGGCGAGGACGTAGGCATCGGGGTCGTCTTTGAACCAGGGGCAACGGCGCTCGCCGGAGACCATATGGCGGTGGGGGCAGCCGCCCATGCACATGGGCAGAATGTGGTGCACGGATGATTGGGCGTCCGCAGGCTGAGTGAAGCCATAACAACACTTCGCGCATCGAGCAGTTTGAGCCGGCGTGCGCATGTCGGCGCCATACCGGGAAGAGAGGGCCTTCTTGTGGGGCGGACGACCCCATTGCAGTCTCCTTCCGCTCTAATCCTGCGGGAACGACAGCGGCCGTAGGAGTACCGCTACCGTACTCGTAGCGGCTCTCCGCCCCCTAAGCAGCGTGTCCGCTACGAAACGACCGTCTTGTAATAAGCGCCGAAGTCTGCGAGCGAGTCCATGATGGGCATCATCTGGCGGCCGAGCTCGGTAAGGCCATACTCAACGCGGGGAGGATTCTCGCCATAGTCATGGCGAAAGACCAGCCCATCATCCTCCATCTGCCGCAGGCTGTCGGTAAGCACCTTCTGAGAGATCCCCTCGAGGTCGCGGCGCAACTCGTTGAAACGCCAAGGGCGTACGCGCAAGTTACGGATAATGAGCAGCTTCCACTTGCCGCCAATGAGCGTTACCGCCGTTGCGACCGGACACTCCGGAAGCTCCTCTTTCGCCATCACGGGAGACCCAACCTCCTTGACCATACCGGTTTCACAAAAAAGTACGCAGTTACAAATATGTGCGTACTCGTATTTGCATTCGCCTTCGCGTTGAATATAACTCACGCAGGAGATGCCTGCAAGGTACATCAACCCCAAGAGAGGAACCATTATGGCTAATTATGCAAGGACCCACATCGGTAATGAGAGCCGTGTCGAGCTGCACGAAGTGCTCGGGCTTACCGGGGCAGAGGTGAGTGTCAACAATCTTCCCGCCGGCGCTGGCGTTCCGTTCGTCCATGCACACAAGGAAAACGAGGAAATCTATGGCGTGCTCGAAGGCGCCGGCTCGGTCACGATCGACGGTGAGGAAATCGAGCTTGCAGCCGGCGACTGGCTGCGCATTTCCCCCGCCGCACACCGTCAGTTCCGCGCCGCATCCGACTCGGGCATCACATACGTCTGCATTCAGGTCAAGCAGGGATCCCTTGATGCCTTCACGGCCGACGACGCTATCATGTTCTAATTCGCGATCGGTGTGCAAGGGGCCGATACCGCCCGCATGCCCCCTTCGGAATAGGCGCTGAGCAGCTCCTGGGCGTGGGCGAACTCGGGCCCTCGCCTCCAACCGAGTAGGCGGTTGACCGCGAGATTTCCCTGGACGTTGTGAACGAAGAGCAGATAGGCGTCCTCGCGCGAGAGCCCGGTCTCCTCCATGATCGAGGGAACCATCTGCTCAGCGCCGCGCTCGACGACGCGCTGTGCCACCCGGGCGTATGCATCGTCATCCGAGTAGAGCAGATAATAGTCATCGTTTGCCGGCGGGCGCTGGCAGAGAGCCTCCGCCTCCGTTCCCTCAAGCGGGGGCGCCGCCGCCAGGGCCTCGTCGATAAGTGCATCAAGCAGCGCGAACTTGTCCTCGTAGTGCAAATAGAACGTGCCGCGGTTGATATCGGCACAGCGGCAAATATCCGCCACCGTCATCTTCGCGAAGCCGACCTCGGCCAGCAGCGCAAAGAACGCCTCCCGTATGACCGAAAGCGTATAGCGTCGGCGACGATCGATCTTCCCCGATTCCATGGCCCCTCCAATTGCAGCGCTCAACAATATCCAGAAGCCGCTCGTTTATCGACAGCAGCTCGAAACTGTTCATTGCTCTGACGCAAATCAACACTGATACTTTTTATAGACACCTGTTCATTGTAGTTGAAAGAGAGTATCAAGTGACTCTATACGAGCGGCTCGTTATCGAACTCACCAACCAATCGTTTTCCCATCAGGACGCCTACCGCACCGGCGGCACGCCCTATGAACTGAGTGCCCGCGAGCCCGAGCGCTACGACCAGCAAATCGAAACGTTTGCCCGCATGATCGATGAAGCCGATTGCGTGCTTGTAGGCGGGGCCTCTGGGCTCTCCGCGGCGGGCGGCGGCGACTTCTACTACGAAGACAACGCGACCTATCGCAGGCATTTCGGCAAATTCGCCGAGCGCTACGGTTTCAGGGGCGCTTTTGAAGGGTCGTCCTACCGCTGGCCCACCGCCGAGTCGCGCTGGGGCTACCTTGCCACCTTCCTCGACACCACGCTCAACGCCCCGCTGCGCGAGCCCTACAAAGATCTCGACGCCATTCTTACCGAGAAAGACTTCTTCGTTCTCACCACCAACCAGGACACGCAGTTCATGAAAATCTACCCTTGGGAGAAGGTAGCAGAGATCCAAGGCGATCACCGCTTCTTCCAGTGCTCCCACTGTTGCACCGGCGAGGTGTGGGACGCGGTCGAGCCGGTCTCCCGCATGGTAGAGGCCATGGGAGACGGCCTTGAGGTTCCGACAGAATTCGTGCCACGCTGCCCGCACTGCGGGGCAGAGGCGTTCCCTTGGGTTCGCGGCTACGGCAACTTCCTGCAGGGCGAGCTCTACGAGGAGCAGTACCGCAAGGTGTCCGACTGGCTCGACGCGCACGCGCGGCAGAGGATCCTTTTCCTCGAGCTGGGCGTGGGCCGCATGACGCCTGCGTTTATCCAGGAGCCGTTCTGGGCCCTCACGGCGCAGTTGCCGCAGGCTGGCTACATCGCCGTGAACAACAGGACGCAGTTTCTCCCCCGTGCAATCGAGGATCGGGGGCTCGCCGTTCGTGCCGATATCGCCGACGTGCTCGCCGACGTGCGCAAGACGCTGGGTAGGTAGCGCATGGAAACGATAAAAGCGGTTCGTATCGGCCAGGCACTTGCCGAGGCGGATCTTATCATCATCGGCGCCAGCAACGGGCTCGACATGGCAGAGGGGCTCAACCTCTTCTACGCCGATGCTCATTTCCAAGAAGCGTACGGAGACCTCGCCCAGGCTGATGGCATCGGCTGCATACTGCAGGGGCTCACCTCTCCGGATGCAAACGTGCGACGCCGATGGGCCGATCGATTCCATCAAAAGGAGTATGTCGAGTATGAGCCCGGCCCAATCATGAACGGGCTGCGGCATCTTACGGAGCACGCTGATACCTTCGTGATCACATGCAATATTGACGGGCACTTCGCACGCGCAGGGTTCAACGAGAACCACGTGCTCGAGACGGAGGGGAGTACGTGCACGTCGATTGACGAGCAGCGTCTCGCCCACCCAGATGCCCTCGCCATGGCGCAGCTCGAAGATCTCGCGCACCTTGTGCAAGCGCATCGCAACCACAAGGTTGCCATCCTCGAACTTGGCGTGGGGCTGCGCAACGGCGTCATAAAGCGCATGCTCGCTCGGGTCGCGAACGCCTGCGAACACGCCACCTACATCGTGTTCAACTACAGTCAGGCTCTGACGCCCGACGCTTCGTGCGAGACAATTCTCGTTGACGGCGATATGACCCCGGCTTTCGAGGAGATCGTTCGATGCCACCTCTAGAAAGAGAAGCGATGAGGCTTCGAAGCCTCATCGACGATGCCGACGCCATCATCGTCGGCATCGGCTCGGGTATGTCGAGCGCCGCCGGGTTCAACCATTACAACCATGCGGGCATGACGTGTGCCGGAATGGCGGACTGGCAGAAAGCCTTTGGCTTCAAGAGCCTTTTCGACGGCTTCTATCACCTCTACCCCAGCCTCGAGCAGCAATGGGCCTACTACGCGCGATACATCGATTTCATGCTGCGCGAGCCGGCCTCACAACCCTATCTCGACCTGCGGTCCCTCATCGGCCATAAGGATTACTTCATCCTGAGCACCAATGTGGACACCCAGGTTGAGAAGACGTTTCCTGCCGAGAGGACCTGCAACTATCAGGGAAGCTTCGCACACCTTCAGTGCAAGCAACCATGCTGCGACGAGATCTTCGATGCGAGTCCCTACGTCGAGCGCATGCTCGCAGGCATGGCGGGGTTCGAGATCCGCAGCGAGAATGTCCCCCGATGCCCGCACTGCGGTTGGCAGCTTGTGCCGTGGGTGCGCGACGACACGTTTTTGCAGGGCACGGCATGGCGCAAGGGCCTCGAACGATATGAGCACTTCGCGCGCGAGCGTGGTAGTAGCCGCGTGCTGTTGCTGGAGCTCGGCGTGGGCGAGATGACCCCCGGCATCATCACGCTCCCGTTCTGGAGCATGACCGCAAAGCTACCGGATGCGCACCTACTGAGCGTAAACATCTCGGGCGACTCGGCCCCGTTGCAGCTCGGAAACAAGGCGGAGGCGATTCGGGCCGATTTGCGCACGCTGCTCGCGGCGGCGCGGGTGACGAAGGTATTTAAGCCTCCTTGTCAGTCGCTTTAAGGTATTGCTCGTCATCCACGAGCTCCAACCACTCGTTGGAGGCCTCCTCGCCCGGAACCTCCACCGCGAGATGGGAGAACCAGCTGTCGGGCGCCGCACCGTGCCAGTGCTTTACGCCCGCGGGAATATTTACTACATCGCCGGGGCACAGCTCCTGTGCCGGTTTGCCCCATTCCTGGTAAAACCCTCGACCAGCCACGCAGACAAGGATCTGTCCGCCACCGCTTTTGGCGTGATGGGTGTGCCAGTTGTTGCGGCAGCCGGGCTCAAACGTAACGTTGTAAATGCCGACCTGCTCGGTGGAAAGGGGCGCGAGGTAGCTTTGCCCGATAAAGTACTTCGCAAATGCGTCGTTGGGGGCACCGATGGGAAAGGCCATCTCGTTTTGATGCTTGGTTCTTGCATCGGCGGCATTGTCATCCGCCCAGACCTCCTTCGCCATGCGGAAGGCCGCCCATGCCTTGGGCCAGCCCGCGTAAAACGCCGCGTGCGTAAGGATTTCCGCTATCTCAGCCCTGGTCACGCCATTGTTCTTTGCGGACATCAGATGGTATTGGAACGAAGAATCCGTCAGCCCCTGTGCCATCAGGGCCACCACCGTCACCACGCTTCGGTCTCGAAGTGAGAGCTCGTCCTCCCGGCTCCATACCTCGCCAAACAGCACGTCATCGTTGAGCTGAGCGAATTTAGGGGCAAAGTCCCCCAGGGCATCTCTGCCTGCCGTCTGTTTAATTGCCATGATCGATTTCCTCCTGTCGATGGTTTTGAGTACAAGCTGCTTTCGCGCAGCTAAGCCGCGCCTAGATTTCCATGCCCATTCGTTGCGCCTGCTCCAGAGCAGGATGCCCGGCGATTTCGCCCACGCCATTCACGCCGCCGGCAAATACCGTTCCGGCAAGCGTGCAACGGGGGAAGCAGTCGACCCATCCCTGCACCGCCTTCTTCGCGCCGTCGAAGGTCGAGTGCCCACCGTCCGCCGCCGTTGCCAACAGATACGCCTCGGTAAATGCGTAATCGGAACCGAAGAGTGGGTTGGCGCGGTCCAGCATGGTCTTGAGCTGGCCGCAGACGCTGTAGTAGTAGACGGGCGTTGCAAACACCAACACATCCGCATCGTGCATCTTGGCGGCGATTTCTATGGCATCGTCCTGGATGACGCAGTACCCCAGCTTTGAGCAGGCAAGGCAGCCCTTACAGAAGCCGAGCTGCTTTTCGCGCAGGTGCACGGTCTCCACGCTGTGGCCCGCTTCTTGCGCACCTTTGGCGAAGGCATCCGCCAACGTCTCGGAATTGCCATTCTTTCGAGGACTTGAAGAGACTATCAAAACCGTTTTGCTCATTACGGAATACCCCTTGAAATCGCGATTTATATTGACGAGAATGAAGGTAATACCTAAACCTGACTTTAAGTCAAGGGATGAACTCGAGATTTATCCGGAGGGACCATGTACACAATCGGACAGGTAGCGGAGATGTTCGGTCTGCCCGTTTCCACGCTGCGGTATTACGACAAGCAGGGGCTGTTCCCGGGATTGGAACGGACATCCGGCATTCGCCGATTCGGCGATACGGAACTCGAGGCGCTTCGGGTCATCGAATGCCTGAAGAAGGCTGGGATGGAGATCAAGGACATCCGGCTGTTCATGGAATGGTGTTCGGAGGGCCCATCGACATATCCCAAGCGCAAGGCCATGTTCGAGGAGCGGAAGACCCACATGGAGTCGGAGATCGCGAAGATGAACCGCGCGCTGGATATGCTGAGGTTCAAATGCTGGTACTACGAGCAGGCGATCCAAGATGGCAACGAAGATAGAGTGAAGACGCTGATTCCCGACAATTTGCCAGAAGAAATCAAAGATACCTACGATAACGCCCACGCTCAATAATGCCGCCCGATCTCAAGGGAATTCGGCGAGGAGTCCTCTTCGGGTAGTATTGCAAAAAGAAGGCCTCCGAACCAGAAGGTTCGGAGGCTATTTGATTTTCCGCCAGGAGGGCTTCCAAGTGCCGGGACGTTTCCCTCAGCTTTTTCTTATCCGGCAGAATCCCGCGATATCCCCGTATGACGCTCAGAACTCCTGCTCGCCGAGCAGCCACCTCGCGAGATCCAGCACGAGAACACCATCCCGGGTATAGGGTTCATGCATCGTGCGGGCGATGAGAACCTTCGGAAACGTATCCCTGACGGACAGCAGCGGCGCGAGCTCCCTCTCGGTTTCGAAACTCGAGATGTTTTTAAGTTTCGAAACTGAGGGGCGATGCACGTAGGCATATTATCGAGAATTCGAAATTCCGACCCCAATCACAGCATGCCGGCAGCGAGGTCAATGCGCATTCGCACGTGCTACAATCCAACCACCAGAGATGAAAACACAGTCCCCGTCGGGTAGTCGTGGGCGTGCGCTAGTCCGCATCAATAACCTGCCTCCTTGGTTGTCCCTTCTCTGCATGGTCATCTACATAAAGGAGGAACCAACCATGCAGATCAGCGTGTCGTCCACCCTGACCGTATATCACGACGGTCAATTCTGGGTCGGGCTGGCGGAGCACGTCGAGGGCGGAAGGTATGGCGTCGCCCGCATCGTCTTCGGCGCGGAGCCGTCCGATGAGGAGATTCTGCGATTCGTTACAAGCGAATGGGAAAAGTTCTCGTTCTTCGGCGACAAGGCCACTGAAACAAGCAAGCCCGCGAAGAACCCCAAGCGGCGCGCTCGTGAGGCAGCGAAAGCCCTTAAACGGCCCGCGGTGAGCACCAAGGCACAACAGGCGCTCGCGGCACAGCGGGAAGCGATGAAGCGGGAGTCGGCTCAAGCAAGAAGTCAGCGTCGTGCGGATGAGGCGGAGACGCGCTTCGAGCAGCGAAAGTTGAAGCGCAAGCAGAAACATCGCGGGCATTGATCGCTATTTGCAGCAAGGCAAACCATATACAGCAGCGGCGTCAGTTCCACTTGAAGCCGACGCCGCGTAGACGCTGATGGTGGCGGCTATGCACGGGCACGGGCGCGCCACCGCGCTTCACAGCTTGTTTCTCAAGTATTTGGGACGCACACGCGGCGTTCAAAAATGCGGAGCGACTCCGCATGGCTCGAGACTGAGCCGAGGTGCCCTATTTCTTGCCTTCCAGCAGGCCCACGATGCGATCGATGTCGACGGCGAAGCGGGGCCTCCCCTCGCGCTCATAGAGGTCAAGGTACGCCTGGCACTCGGAGACAATGCGCTTGGTGTTGCCATCGATGATGCGCTGGAGCGTCTCGTAGTAGGCCGAGCCCTCGGTCCTGAAGCGGCGCTGGTAGGCCTTGGTTATGGGGAACATCTTGATGTAGTGGATGCCGTGGCGGCAGCCGGGGCGCGTCGTGGGGCGGGGTGGCAACGCAAAGTACTGGTCTTTGGGCACGTTAGGGGCGATGTTGGAACGCAGCGGCACGGCGAAGTCCCTGCGCTTCCCGCGGAAACGCAGCCTCACCACCACGATGCAGGGACGATTGTGCTTAAGCATGAGCTCGCGGTCGCCATCGACGAGGTCGAAGAAGTCCTGGGAGATGGATACGATCTTCATCGGTTGCGCCCCCTTCATACGAAGCGGGGCCCGCATCGCTGCAGGCCCCTACAGGTGGGCGATATTCTACGCCTTGCGGCACCCCGTCGCCCACGGAGGTTAAACGTACACGTAAGCCGTACTCTGAAAGCCGCGGCTTCCGGCAAGTAGTTTATACCACGAAAGGTCGCTTTCGATGCGCCTAGCTCGCAAAATAACACTCGCTGGGCCGTCGCCCCTTGATTCTCATTTTCATTGCAACAGCCTCAGGACTCAGCGCAACGCGTTGCGC
>CAMQPJ010000029.1 GCA_947003675.1 uncultured Collinsella sp.
AAACGGGTCTGAAACAACCGACGGGGCGCTTCTGGCAAACCGACCGCCGGGCACGTACAACAAAGCATCGCAGAATCGATGCAGTAACCACAGTATGATACCCATTTGCACAACAACAGACCACCCATGCATCAAAGCCCCATCTGAACCGGTCTATCCCGCCGGTTTCCCGTGGGGCGGGCACTGATGAAGTTTCCTGCTCTACAGTCCTGCTCACGACGGAGGCCACATTAAGTGGCCTCCTGTTCGTGCGGAACTCGCGATAAACTTCATCAGTGCCCGCCCCACGGGAAACCTGCCAATAAAGGACAGGTTTATTTTGGTCGGTTTTATCTGGGGAAATACTGCTGTGTCTATCTACTGATCTGAAATCTAACTACTGAATAGACTGTCTAACTCAATGGCAAGCGGAACTAACCAGCCCTTTTGCTTGCGCCCGGGAGGGGCGCATATGAAGTTTATCGCGAGTTCCGCACGCAAAGGAAAGCACTTAATGTGCTTTCCGTCTTGCGCAGGACTGTAGAGCAGGAAACTTTACCCGCGGACCCCGCCGGGAATAGCAAAAGGGCGACCCCTGTCCGGAGTCGCCCTTGTTGAGCTGCTTATGTGTAGCTGTTACTCGGCGTCGTGGTGACGGCGGGGCTTGCGACCTCCGTTGTCGCCGGGACGGCGCGGGCGGTCGCTGCGCTCGGAGCGCTCGCGACGCGGACGCTCACGACGCTGGAAGTGCTCGCCGTCGCCCTCGGAGGCACCCTCGGCGCGAGCCGGGGCCTCGGGCTTGTCGAGACGATCGAGCGAGATCTTGCCGCGATCGTCGACCTCGATGACGACGACCTTGACCTCGTCGCCCACGTTGAGGACATCCTCGACCTTCTCCACGCGGCCCTTGGCGACGCGGGAGATGTGCAGCAGGCCGTCCTTACCGGGCAGCAGGTTCACGAACGCGCCGAAGGGCTGGATGGAGACCACGCGACCGGTGTACTCCTCGCCCGGCTCGGGAACCTTGATGATGAGCTTGATACGCTCGACGGCCTGATCGACGGACTCGCCGGTGCCGCCGACAAAGACGGTGCCGTCCTCCTGGATGTCGACCGAAGCGCCGGTCTCGTCCTGAATGCCGCGAATGACCTTGCCGCCGGAGCCGATGACGTCGCGAATCTTATCGGTCGGAACCTGGACGGAGACGATGCGCGGAGCGGTGCTGCGCGTGGTGTGGCGCGGCTCGGGGATCACATCGAGCATCTTCTGCAGGATGAAGGCGCGACCCTCCTTGGCCTGCTGCAGGGCGCGGGCCAAGATGTCGAAGGTAAGCCCGGTGGCCTTGTTGTCCATCTGCAGAGCGGTGATGCCCTCGGTGGTGCCGGTAACCTTAAAGTCCATGTCGCCCAGGAAGTCCTCGAGACCCTGGATATCGGACAGGACCACGGTCTTGCCCTCCTCCTGGATCAGGCCCATGGCGATACCGGAGACCGGGCGCTTAATGGGCACGCCGCCGTCCATAAGGGCGAGCGTGGAACCGCAGGTCGAAGCCATCGAAGAGGAGCCGTTGGACTCCATGACCTCGGAGACGACGCGGATGGCGTAGGGGAACTCGTTCTCGTCGGGGAGCACCGGAAGCAGAGCGCGCTCGGCCAGGTTGCCGTGGCCGATCTCGCGGCGCTTAGGGCTGCCCATGCGGCCGGTCTCGCCGGTGCAGAACGGCGGGAAGTTGTAGTGGTGCATGTAGCGCTTGCCCTCGGTGGGCTCGATGGTGTCCAGACGCTGGCCCTCGTTGAGCATGCCGAGCGACAGGACGGAAAGCACCTGGGTCTGGCCGCGCTGGAACAGGCCGGAGCCATGAACGAGCGGCAGGTAGTTGTCCTTCACCATAATGGGGCGGATCTCGTCGGCAGCACGGCCGTCGACGCGCTCGCCGGTCTCGACGACCATGGTGCGCATGGCCTTCTTCTCGAGCTTCTTGAGCGCCACGGGGATCTCGCGCTCCCAAGCGGCCTGTTCCTCCTCGGTGAACTCGGCACGGATGGACTCCTTCAGAGCCTCGACCTTGCCGATACGGGAGAGCTTGTCGGTGTCGCGCAGGGCAGCAGCCATCTCGTCGTAGTGGGCAAAGATGCGCTCCTGGACCTCCTCGACGGGCTGGTCGAGCGGGTACTCCTTCTTGACGATGGCGCCGTTGACCTGCTCCCACTCGGCGACGAACTCGTCCTGGGCCTGACAGAAGGCAGCGAGAGCCTCCTGGCCAAACTTCATGGCGGCGAGCATGTCGTCCTCGGAGATCTCCTCGGCGCCGGCCTCGACCATCGAGATGAAGTCGGCAGAGCCGCCCAGCTCCAGGTCCAGATCGGAGTTCTCGCGCTCCTCATAGGTGGGGTTGACGATAAACTCGCCGGTCTCCACATTGCGACCGATGCGCACGCAGGCAAGCGGACCCTCAAAGGGCACGCCGCCGAGCGTCATGGCCAGAGAAGCACCCATGACGTTGATGACGTCGAAGGGGTTGACCTGGTCAGCGACGAGCGAGGTGGCGACGATATGCACCTCGTTGCGGAAGCCGTCCGGGAAGCTCGGGCGAATCGGACGGTCAATCATACGGGCCGTGAGCGTGGCCTTCTCGCTGGGACGGCCCTCACGCTTGAGGTAGCCACCCGGGATGCGGCCGGCGGCGTACATCTTCTCGTTGAAGTCGACGGTCAGCGGGAAGAAGTCGTAGTTCTTGCGCTCCTTGGAGACGACCACGGTGTCGAGCATCGTGGTGTCGCCCTGCTTGACCAGACAAGCGCCGGTGGCCTGCTTGGCAAGCTCGCCGGACTCAAAGGTGTAGGTCTTGCCGTACAGCTCAAAGGTCTTGGATACGAGTGTCATTGTTCTCCTTTACCCCACAGGCCCCTTGCCTGCGGGCTTCTCATGTGACGCGGGCCCCCTGCCCCCGCCACGCTTCAGAGCGTGATTGTTCACGCCCTTACACAAAAAGAGCGCCCCGCTGCGCAGGACGCTCTTAGCATGTACAAATCCTTACTGGATGTTGTCGCGGATGCCCAGAGCCTTGATGAGCTCACGGTACTCGACGATGTCGTTCTTCTTGATATAGGAGAGAAGACGACGACGGCGGCCGACGAGCATAAGCAGACCACGACGGGTGTGGAAGTCCTTCTGGTGGGACTTCATGTGCTCGGTCAGCTCCTTGATGCGCTCGGACAGGATGGCAACCTGAACCTTGGGGTTACCGGTATCGACCGGAGTGTTACCGAACTGGGCAGTCAGCTCCGCCTTGCGCTCTTTGGAAACAGTCATTGTTTCACCTTTCGTTTTACGTCGCCCGCGGGCGACTCGATTCGCCTCGGACTGGGAAGCCGCCGGTGGAGCGAACAACCAAGGTCGAGGTACCAACAGGTCGGTATGTTACCACAAGCAGCCTGTGCCTGCGCATCATCACCGACCCAACATGAATTCCATCGCACGGAGCCGCTGATCGGTATGTGTTGCCGCCCAGATATGCGAAAGCCCGAGCAAAAACGCCGCAGTATGCGGGTCGATCCTTTGATCCATAAGCTCGTCGAAGGTCATGGACATGAGGGCGCGCAGCCATGCGACCTCACTGGTCGACACCAGTTCGGCACCGGGAACGCTCGACGCGCACGACCCGCACATGAGCCCGCCGGCCTGGGGCGAAAAATACGACAGCATAGGGTCGCCGCACGACACACAGGCAGAAAAATCGGGACGATACCCGATATGCGACAGCAGCTTAAAGACAAAGGCGGCTACCAGAAGGTCCATGTGCGCCGTATCGAGACCGCCGCCCACAAGTTCCAAGGCGCGCGAGGAAATGGCAAAGGTAAACGGATCCTCGGCATCCTCAAACGAACATACGCGCGCGACCTCGGCGATCGCACTCGCCGCACAGGTCACCTCGTAATCGGGGGCGGCGCCAAGGGGAGCCTCCAACAACTCGGCCTGCGACACGATGTCGAGCGAGCGTCCGTGCGCGAGCAGCATATCCACCGTGCAGAACAGTTCGCAGCGCGCCGCCAAGCGACCGCCAGGCTTGCGCGCGCCCTTTGCCACGGCGCGTACCTGGCGGCCTCGCTCGTCAAGCATCGTCAAGATCAGATCGGTTTCCTTCAGCTTGGTCTTGTCGAGGACGAGCACTTTTGTGCGATATGTCCGGGAGCCTGCCATGCGCGCCGCGCGCCCTTAGTCCTCGGCGTTGTAGCCAAAGCGGCGAATCTGGACCTCGTCGTCGCGCCAGCCGGCCTTGACCTTCACGTCCAGCTCCAAAAAGACCTGCGTGCCAAAGATGCGCTCAAGATCGCGACGGGCGTCGATACCGATATGCTTGATCATCTCGCCGCCCTTGCCGATGATGATGCCCTTTTGACCCTCGCGCTCGACGTAAATGGTGGCGTGCACGCGCAGCACCTTCTTGGTCTGCTCGAGCGCATCGCAGATCACGCCAACGGAGTGCGGGATCTCGTCGCGGGTGCGGCGCAAGACCTTCTCGCGCACAAACTCGGCAACAAGCGTCTCGTCGGAAGCATCGGTACCCATGTCTTCGGGGAACCAACGCGGGCCCTCGGGCAAAAAGTGGGCAACGGTCTCGATGAAGGCGTCGACGTTGAAGTTCTTCACCGACGAGGTCACGATCTCGTCGTCGTATTCCATAAGCTCATGCGCTGCCTTAAGCTGCTCCATGACCTGCGCGGGGTCGGCCTCATCGGCCTTGGTGAGCACCAGGACTTTCTTGCAACGGGCGCATCTGACGCGCTCGGCAACCCAGGCGTCTCCCCTGCCGATGGGCTTGGTGGCATCAATCAAAACCGCGACGACGTCAACGTCGTTGAGCTCGAACAGGGCGCTTTTGTTGAGCTCGGAGCCCAGACCGTCCTTGGGCTTATGAATACCCGGGGTATCGACAAAGACCAGCTGATAGCCAGGGCGGTTAACCACAGCGCGCATGCGGCGGCGAGTCGTCTGAGCCACCGGAGAGGTAATGGCGACCTTTTTGCCATAGCAGGCGTTGAGAAGCGTGGACTTACCGGCGTTGGGACGACCGACCAGGGCCACAAAGCCGCTGCGAAAACCGGGCTCCACATCGCCAAAGCCCAGAGACGTCTCGTCCTCGTCACATAGGGCATCGAGCTCCTCGTCGCTCATACCCTCAAACGGGTCGAATTCCTCGACCTCGTCAAGCGAATCGGTATCCTCGACCTCATCGAGAACCTCGTCGTCCAAAACCTCGTCAGTAGGCTGCATATTGTCGGACATGGGAATCCCTTTCTAAATAAAGCCAAGCGCGTGGGCAAAGACTAGCAGGCCCACGATTGCGGCGGTAATGGAAAGAACGTACACGGAAGCGGCGGCGATATCCTTGGCGCGCTTTGCCAGCGGATGAAGTTCCTGGGTCGCCAGGTCGACGATCGCCTCCATAGCGGTATTGCACAGCTCGCCGTGAATCACCAGGCCACAGCAGATGATAACCGTGGCCCACTCGGCAATGTCGAGGCCGACAATGCAGCCGGCAATGACGGTACACACGCCCGCCACGAGCATGACTTTGATGTTGCGCTCGGTTTTAACGGCGGTGACAAAGCCCTCCATGGCGTAGGAGAACGACTTTAAAAAGGACGGATGGTCCTTGTTCGATCCGGGAATCATAGACGGCTCCTAGTCGTGGGCATGGTTGGTGATGGGACCGACGTGGACCAACTTGGGGTCCTCGCCGCGCTCGAGCGCCAGATCGCGCAGGATGGCATCCTCGCGGGCCTCCATGACCTCGGCCTCGTCGTCCTCGATGTGGTCATAGCCCAGCAGGTGCAGCATGCCGTGCACGAGCATCAACCGGCACTCGTCGGCGGGACTGTTGCCAAAACCGGGAGCCTGACGGGCGATGACCTGCGGGGCCAAGATAATATCGCCGAGCTCGATCGTCTCGTCGGCGGGAATATCCTCGTCAAAGGCAGAGTCGCACTCAAACGAGAGCACATCGGTGGTGCGGTCGATACCGCGCCACTCGTGGTTGAGCTCGTGCATCTCGTCCTCGTCGACATACGAAAGGGAAATCTCGACTTCACGCTCAACGCCCTCCGCCGCAAGCACAAACGCGCAAATGTGCTCAACCTCCTGGGCGTCGAGCAGCGTATCGAGCTCGGCATCGTTGCTGATCAATACACTCAACGGGACTCCTTTCGGTCGCGCGAGCGCTGCTCACGCACGTCATCATACGCATCATAGGCCTCGACGATCCTGCCCACCAGGGCATGGCGCACCACATCGGCGCGCTCCAGGTGCGAAAATGCTACATCGTCGACACGGCCCAGAATCTTCTCGACGTCGGCAAGACCTCCGCGACGACCCACCAGGTCGCGCTGGCTCAGATCGCCGGTAATCACAAACTTGGAGTTAAAACCCAAGCGCGTCAGGAACATCTTCATCTGCTCAGGCGTGGTGTTTTGTGCCTCGTCGAGTACCACGAAGGCGTCGCTCAGCGTTCGGCCGCGCATGTAGGCAAGCGGGGCAATCTCGATCACGCCACGCTCCATGAGCTCGCCGGTACGCTCACGATCCATCATGTCAAACAGGGCATCGTAGAGCGGACGCATGTAAGGGTCGATCTTTTCCTCGAGGGTGCCGGGCAAAAAGCCCAAATTCTCCCCCGCCTCGACAACGGGCCGCGTAAGCACCAGACGACCCACCTCGTGGCGCTTGAGCGCGGCGACGGCGAGGGCCATGGCTAGATAGGTCTTACCGGTACCGGCGGGACCCAGGCCAAACGTGATGGTATGCGAGCGGATGGCGTCAACATAGCGCTTCTGGCCGAGCGTCTTGGGACGAATGACGCGGCCGCGATACGACAGCAGCACGTCATCGCGCAGCGACGAAGCGTCGTGCTCACCATCGCGCAGGACAGCCAAGCAACGCGAGACGTCGTCGGCAGACAGCGTGCGACCGGCAGCCGCCTCACGAAAAGCGTGTTCGAAAAAACGCGCCACGAGTTCTACCTCGTCCGGGTCGCCGCTCACGGCAATCTGGTCACCGCGCGCAACCACATGGGCGCGAACCAAGTCTTCGACCGCGCGAAGGACAGCGTCGCCGGCGCCCAAGACGCGCGAGGGGTCAATCCCCTCGGGAACGGTAAGTCTAATCTTCGAGGCTTCCATGGACCTCCCTGCGAGCATGGACTAAGCCGGAATCGTCGACTCCGATGATAGCAACATCGAGCAGGCACGGGGCCTTGAGCCCGCAGACATCGTCAAGACGGGCATGATGGAACGAGCCGAGCGTCAGGTTGTCGCCATACTCGAGCACCGCACGCTCGACCGTGCCCACGCGGCGGCGGGCATCGGCGATCGCAAGCTCCTGAGCGGCGGCACGCATGCGGCGGCTGCGTTCGGCCATAATCTCGGGCGGCACCTGATCGGGCATATCGGCCGCAAGCGTGCCGGGACGCTTGCTATAGCGGAAGACATGCATGCGCGAAAAGCCCACGCGACGGCACAACGCCAGCGACTCCTCGAACTCCTCGTCCGTTTCGCCGGGAAAGCCGACGATGACGTCACAAGAAAGAGACGCCTGCGGCAGATTGGCGCGAATCATGCGTACCGTGTCCTCAAAGGCCTCCGCACTATAGGGACGACCCATGCGATGCAGGGTCGCCGTACAGCCGGACTGCACGGGAAGATGCAAGAACGGCGCGATACGCTGCGGATAGCGCGCCATCACCTTGAGCAGGCGCTCGGAGATATCCATGGGCTCCACTGAGGAAATGCGCACGTGGGCAATCGTGGTGCGCTCCATAATGGCCTCGAGCAGCTCATCGATCTCCACGTGTTCGTCAGTCGCGCTCTTGCCGTCATAGGCGCCCAGGTTCACGCCAGTCAGCACCACCTCGGGCACACCGGCCTCCTGGGCCTCGCGCACCTGCTCGAGCACGGACTCGACGGGCACGGAGCGCTCAGGGCCGCGCGCCTTCCACACAATGCAATAAGTGCAGCGGTGATTGCAGCCGTCTTGGATCTTCACGCCCAGACGCGAGCGCCCCAGAGCATCGACCACATCGCTGTCGCTGCAAGCGGCCACACTATCGGATTCGACACCCAGCACCTCGCAGACACGCTCGGCGACGTCGATTTTCGACGGCTCGGCAATGACGCGGTCCGAAAGCTCCAGCAGCTCTTCGGGATGCAAGTTGACGACGCAGCCGGTCACGACAACGTAGGGCTCACCTGGATATGACAGCGCATGACGGACGGCCTTACGGGTCTTGGCCTCGGCCTCGCCCGTCACGGCGCAGGTATTGATGACAATCAGGTCGGCATCCAGGGGCTCCACCATCGCAAAGCCCTGGCGCATAAGATCGGCAGTGATACGGTCGGACTCAACCCGGTTGACACGGCAGCCAAGGTTGACGACGGAAATATGGGGTGCGAGCAAGCGGGCTCCTTAATCGAGGATATCGTCGAGGGCGCTCTTGATACGATCGGTTACCGACTTCTTACCGGAAGCGACGTCATCGCCCATCTCGTCGGCAAAAGCGCGGAGCAGCTCGCGCTGCTCATTGGAAAGGTTCGTGGGAACGACCACGCGCAGCTGCACGACCAGACGACCACGTGAGCCGCCACCGCCGATGCGCGGCATGCCAAAGTTGTTGACGCTGACGGTGTCGCCATACTGCGTGCCGGCAGGGACCGTAACCTTGACGACCTCCTCGGGCATAATGCCCTCGACCTCGATCTCGCAGCCGAGCGCGGCCTGCGCGATGGAGATATCGCTCACCAGGTACAGGTCGTCGCCATTGCGCTTAAAGCGCTCGTGATCGGCGACACGCACGTTGACGATCAGGTCGCCCGAGGGCTCGCCACGAAGGCCGGCCTCGCCAAAGCCGCTCACGCGCAGCTGGCGACCGGTCGAGACGCCGGAGGGAATATCGATGTCGATCTTTTCGTGCGAAGGCGTGCGGCCCTGACCGTCGCAAGTCTCGCAGGGATGGTCGATGACCGTGCCCTCGCCGTGGCAGTCGGGGCAGGGCGAAGAGGACTGGACCTGACCCAAAAACGAGCGCTGGACCGTGGTGACATAGCCCGTGCCGTGGCAGCGGCTGCACTGCTTTTCGGTCGCACCGTCAGCCTTGCCCGTACCGTTGCAATCCTCGCAGGGAGCAAGGCGGTCATAGCTGATCGTCTTTTTGCAGCCAAGTGCAGCTTCCTCGAGCGTCACCGAAAGCGAGATGGCCATATCGCGACCGCGACGGCGCTCGCGACGGCTGCGGGCACCACCGCCGGCGCCGCCGCCAAAGAACGACGAGAACAGGTCGTCCATGCCCATGCCGCCAAAGATGTCGTTGATGTCGACATAGCCGGAGCCACCAGGGCCATCGGCAGTGCCAAAGCGATCGTAGTTGGCACGCTTCTGCTCATCGGAAAGGACAGAATAGGCCTCGTTCAGCTCTTTGAACTTGGCCTCGGCCTCGGGGTCGTCCGAAACATCCGGGTGTACCGTACGGGCTTTCTTTAAAAACGCGCGCTTAATGGTCCGCGCGTCGGCGTCCTTATCGACGCCAAGTACCTCGTAGTAATCCCTATTTTCCGACACGACCGAATCCTTCCGACTTTCAATATTGTCACAGTGCGTCCTATACCCATGCAGGGCCGGCCGCAAACAGAGGGTTTGATGTTATTGCATCCCGTAGGGCGAAAGCATCGCGCGCTGCGAGCAGCTCGCAAACCACACCGACACGAGCGCGAACATGAAGCCGTTGGCAAAACCGTTGGCAAACTGCATCG
>CAMQPJ010000030.1 GCA_947003675.1 uncultured Collinsella sp.
AGGCCGCGCTCCTTGGCAAACGCAACCAGGAAATCGCTGATGCCCTTCTCGTTGCCAGACCCACGGGGGATCGCGCTAACCTCCTCAAAGAAATGGAACAGCTGGGCGGGCTCGTAGCCAGTAATCTTGTAGTCCATGGTGCCTCCTTGGCGCAACTGGTTAGACAATAAGACATGCGCCTTGTATATTCCCAGACTTCGTTTGCATAAACCAGTCGAAAACGCCGAGCGCTCTCGCATCATCGGCTAACGGTGGACCGCATAACGTAACGGTCACAACTTCGCAGCTCTACAAATCGAGGCGCCCTTGCCAGAGCGCCTCGATTGCGCGTATCAAATTGTCGCCGCGCCCTACAGCGCGCCGGAGCCAGCTTGCATCATGCCGCCGGGACCCGAACTCACGCCGCCACCAACGGGCGCGGCGTTGCCGGTGTGCGGTGCCGCCGGGGCGGTATCGCCACCGAGCGTGCCCGCCGGACGCGGTGCCGGGATCTCGCCCGTGCCGTGGCTAAAGACAAACTTGCCATCGGCCACGTCGCACAGGACGGTATCGCCCTCGCCCCACTCGCCGGCCAGAAGCTCCTCGGACAGCGGGTCCTCGATGAGCTTTTGGATGGCACGGCGCAGCGGACGCGCACCGTTGGTGAGGTCGGTGCCCTCGGCCACGATCTTGTCATAGGCCGCATCGGTGAGCTTGATGTTCATGCCGTTGGCAATCAAACGCTGACGCAGGTCGTCCACCAGCAGGTGCGCGATCTTGGTGAGATTCTCGCCCGAGAGCTTCTGGAACACCACGATGTCATCGATACGGTTGAGCAGCTCGGGGCGGAACAGGCGCTTGAGCTCGCCCATCGCGCGACCACGGATCTCACTCGACGTGAGACCCTGCTCGCCGGTGGTGCCAAAGCCCACGCTCGCATCCTGCGCAATCTCGCGGGCGCCCACGTTGGACGTCATGATGATCACGGTGTTGCGGAAGTCTACCGTCTTGCCCTGGCTATCGGTCAGGCGGCCCTCCTCCAGCACCTGCAGCAAGATGTTGAAGATATCGGGGTGCGCCTTCTCGATCTCGTCGAACAGCACGACCGAGTACGGGTGACGACGAACGGCCTTGGTGAGCTGGCCGCCCTCGTCGTGACCGACGTAACCCGGAGGGCTACCGATGAGCTTGGAGACCTCGAACTCGCTACCGAACTCGGACATGTCGAAGCTGATGAGCGCATCCTTGCTGCCAAAGAGGTACTCGGCGAGCGTCTTGGCGAGCTCGGTCTTGCCCGTGCCGGTGGGACCCAGGAAGATAAAGCTGCCGCCGGGGCGACGCGGATCCTTGAGCGGCGAGCGGCTGCGGCGTACGGCCTTGGCAACTGCCTCGACAGCCTCGTCCTGACCGATGATGCGCGTCTTGAGCACGCTTTCGGCCTGCAGCAGGCGACGGCTCTCGCTCTCGGTAAGCGAGGACACCGGTACGCCCGAAGTCACGGACACGATATCGGCGATCTGACTCACATCGATGGTGAGCGGGCTGGCGTCGAGCTCGGCGGTCCAGGCGGCCTTGGCCTCGGCGAGCTCAATCTCGGCGGCCTTCTGCCGCTCGGTAATCTCGGCGGCCTTGTTCATGTCGTCTCTCTCGGTGGCCTCCTGCGCGGCGGCCTTGAGCTCCTCTATGCGATGCTCGGCCTCGCGCACCGGCTCGGGCGCGCGGTTGGCGGCAATGCGGGCGCGGGCACCGGCCTCGTCGATGAGGTCGATGGCCTTATCGGGCAGGAAGCGGTCCTGAATGTAGCGGTTGGAGAGGTTCGCGGCGGCCTCGATAGCACCCTGTGTGTAACGCACATGGTGGTGCTCCTCGTAGCGCGGCTTGAGCGCGGTCAGGATCTTGACCGTGTCCTCGACGCTCGGCTCCTCGACATCGATGGTCTGGAAGCGACGCTCAAAGGCCGGATCCTTGGTGAGGTACTTACGGAACTCCTCGGCCGTGGTGGCACCGATGATCTGAAAAGCACCGCGCGCGAGCACGGGCTTGAGCATGGAGCTTGCATCGATGGATCCCTCGGCAGAACCGGCACCGATGATGGTGTGCATCTCGTCGATAAACAGGATGACGTCGTCGGCTTCGGTTGCCTCCTGGATCACGTTCTTGAGGCGCTCCTCGAACTCACCGCGATACTTGGCGCCCGCGACAAGACCCGGCAGATCGAGCGTCCAGATGTTCTGGTTCATAAGGTTCTCGGGCACGTTGCCGGCAGCGATCTGCTGTGCCAGGCCCTCGACGATGGCCGTCTTGCCCACGCCGGGGTCACCCAAGATAAGCGGGTTGTTCTTGGTGCGGCGCGAAAGGATCTCCATCATGCGCTGGACTTCCTTTTCGCGACCGATCACGGGGTCGAGCTTGCCGTCGCGTGCCTTCTGCGTAAGGTTGGTGGCGAACTGCTTGAGCGTGTCGGTGCCGCTCCCCTTTTGCTGCGAGGCGTCCGAGCCGCTAAAGAACGGCAGGCCCGCACCGGGACGCCCAGCACCGGCGCCGGCGAGTGGGCGCTTCTTGTCCTGATCCTTGGCGGTAAGCTTCTCGATGGCTTTTTTGATGGAAGCGGACGACACGCCCAGGCGCATGAGGATGTCCATGGCCATACCGTTGCCCTCTTCGACGATACCGATGAGCAGGTGCTCGGTCGACACATAGGTCTGGTTGTTCTCGCGCGCCACGCGGAAGGAGCGCTCCATCACGCTGATGACGAGTGGCGTAAAGGCGAGCTTGGCGGCCTCGGTCGCCTCGCTGGGCTCGGGAACGGTGGTCTGGACCTCCTTGAGCGTGTCCATGATGTCGTCGTAGGAGATGTCGAGCGAGCGCAGCGCCTCGGCGGCGATGCCCTCGTCCTCCTTGGCGAGCGCGAGCAGCAGATGCTCGGTTCCCACCTTATTTGAATGAAGATCGAGCGCCTCCTGCTTGGCCATGGACATGACCTTGCGCGCTCGATCGGTAAATCTATCTAACATGCTCGTTTCCTTACATGAGTTCATCGCAATCAAAACGCCCGCCCGTCGGCGGCGCTTTTGTCTCTTTACCCACAGGTTGTCTATGTTAACAGCTGGAGGAATATCTATAAACCCGGCTCACATGAATGCAGGTTATGACCGCATCGCGGGACTCACCGCGCGATGCGCGACAGGCGCCCCGCAAGAGAAACCCTAGGCGTCTTTCACCACGTCGGGACTCGTCGCACGCGGTGCGCGATAGGCATCGGCCTCCTTGGAGACGCGTTCGAGCAGCTCGGATGTATCGACGCCCTCGACTTGCGCGACCGTTTCCACCGTCTGCATGGCGACCGCCCTCAGGTACGCGCACGCGCTGTCCCCCAGCTGCTCGAGGTCTATCTCCTCGCCGCCCTCCCGGGCAAAGCCGACCGCCATCACAAAGTCCATGATGCCCGAGACCAGAAAGCCCACCGCAAAGCTCGAATCCGCCTTGAGCTCTTCTCCGTCGGGGTGGACGATCTCTCTCACGCGGTCGATGATGATCGTATGGATGCCCTGCACGACCTGCTCGGCGGCACCCGCCCTCATGGTGATGACGATGCGCCGCAGCAGGCAGCGGACGTCGCGCCGGTCGAACGCCGAAAGGTCGCCCTCGCTCGAAAAATGCCAGAGGGCATCGGTGATGAGCTCGTTATCCTGCAGCAGTTGGGCTATGGCGATGGCGACGAGTTCATCGAAATCGTGAAAATAGTAGTAAAACGTTCCGCGATTGCACCGGGCGGCGCGGGTCACCTCGCCAACCGACAGCTCGAAGATGCTGTTGTTTTCGATGAGCTCCCAAAACGCCTCGATGATACGGGTGCGTGCATCGGGCGCATCGGCGTCCTTACGCGGTCTCGCCATGCGCCTCACCGCACCCCTGCGCCTTGGCGTTCATGATGAGCATCTGAAGACGGTTCTCCACGTTGGCGAAGCTCACGTCGGGATCGTAGTCGAGCGGCAGGAACTGCGCCGTGGGATACTGCTCCTTGAGCGCATGGATGAGCCCGCGCCCCACGACATGGTTGGGCAGACACCCGAACGGCTGCAGGATCACGAAGTTGCGGCAGCCGCGCTTGGCGTGCTCGAGGATCTCCGCCGGAATCAGCACGCCCTCGCCCGCATCGAACGTATGGTGCAGGATCTTATCGCTCGCGCGCACGAGCTCGGGCATGCGCGTCGGCGGCTCGTAGAGCGGGCTCGCCGCGCCCAGGCGGTCGCAACGGTCGTGCGCGAGCTCGAACAGGTTGTCCGCCGTGGCGTACCAGGCCTTTTCGGGCAGCGACAGGTCGACGTGGAACTCGCGCGACTGCGCATGCTTGTAGAAATAGGTCTTGCGGATCACGTCGGTCATGCGCGCCTCGATGACCTCGAGCCCGTTGTCCTCGAGGTAGCGCTCGATCTCGTGGTTGGCGCCGAGATGGAAATTGAGCAGGTACTCGCCCACGATGAGAACGGTCGGATGCGGGTTCGAGCGGTCGTACGGAACGGCGTCCATGATCGCAAGCGCGCGTTTGAAGCCCGTCGCCTGGCCTCTCAGCCCGGAGCGCTCCATGCCCTCGATAACCTCATCGAGCGCGCGGTCGAACGCAGCGTCCGCCGCGCCCTTCTCGAGCTCGTAGGGACGGATGCGCCTAAGCATGGCCTCGAGGGTATCGATCATGGGAAGACCGTAGGCGATCTGGATGCTCGGGCCAAGGCCGAGCTTGAAGCCCGGATGCGCATTGTGGGCATCGACGTCGTCGTTGGTGAGCACCGGGACATAGTCGTATCCCGCGTCGTCGAGCGCGCGGCGCAGCAGGGGCATGTAGTGCGTCAGGCGGCAGTCGCCGATATACTTGCCAGTCACCACGGCGACGTCGTGCGGGTCGTACTTACCGCTCTCGAGTGCCGCGAGCGCCTCGCCGATCACGATTTGCGCGGGGAAGCAGATGTCGTTGTGCACATAGCGTTTGCCCAGGCGGATGGCATCCTCGCGCCCGATATCAAGGGCCTCGGCGCGCACGCCCTGATTGCGCATCGCCGCGGTCATGAGCCTGCAGAACGCATGGGAGGTGTTGGGGACCAGCGCGATCTTGTCGTGCCGGTCGCGCTTGGTGTACTTGACCTTATACGGGTCGTCGAGCGGATGGACCGCGTGCACCCGGGCGCCCTCGGCACGCTCCTCCGCGCGACGACGGTTGACCGACTCGATAAACGAACGCACGCGAATGCCCATGGGACCGGCGACGTCGCTCTCATCGAGCTTGATCATCATCGGAACCTTGGAGCCCATCTCGCCCATCATGCGCGCGATCTCGTCGGTGAGATACGCATCGTGGCCGCAGCCGAAGCTGCCCATCTGCACGAGCTCGAGCTCGGGCGTCGATGCGACGATGACCGCGCACGACAGCATGCGCGCATGGTAGTTGTTCACGATGTCGATGCGGCTGTTGGAAAGATCGACGTTGCAGACCCCCGGCACCGCATCGGGCGTCAGCACGGGGATGCCGCGCTCAGAGAAGAGCTTGGGCAGCCCGTGGTTGACCAGCGGGTCGTTGTGGTACGGGCGCGAAGCGATCACCACCGCGTAGCCGCCGTCCTCGCGCACGTTCTCGAGCACCTGCCTGCCGCGCAGCTGCAGCTGGTTCTCAAACGTCTGCTGCGCGCGGTCCGCCTGCTCGGTCGCCTTGGCAACCAGGTCGGCATCGATATCGAAGGTCTCCTTGCACCACGCCTTGAGCTGGCGGTTTCGGTCGCCCTCGTCGTACCAGTGGAACAGCGGCGTATCGAACGGAACGCCGAAACGCTCCTCCGGGTTATCGGAATTGCGCATCACGTAGGGGTATCCCTTTACGACGGCGCACATCCACTCGCTGGTAGAGGCGGTGTTTTCGGTGGGCACCGTCGTGATGATGGGCATGAAGATGCGGTCGACGCCGGCGTCGACGAGATTGCGGATGTGCCCGTGGACGAGCTTGGCCGGGAAGCACACGGTGTCGGATGTGACGTGCGCCAGACCGCGCTCGTACATCGCCTTGGTGCTGCGTCCCGAGACGCGCACCTTAAAGCCGAGCGTGCTGAAGAACGTCGACCAGAACGGCATGGTGTCCCAGAACTCGAGCACACGGGGAATGCCGATCGTGACATCGCGCCCCCCGCAGACGGGAACCGTGGGGCACGACTCGAACAGCAGCTTCTCGCGGTCGACAAAGAGATTGGGGGCAGCCGCGGTCCGGTCGCGCCCCGTGCCGGGTGCCTGTGCCTCGCAAGCACCCTGCGGACGCAGCTCCTCCGCCGCGGGAACCTCGCGCACGAGCTCATCCCATGAGATGGCGCCGCCGCGCGGGCAGCGATTGCCCGTGACGTAAAGCGAGCCGTCGCCAAATGCCACGACCGCGCGCTGGCAGCGGTTGTTGCACCGACGGCAGGTAACGCCGCCGAACTCGCGATGCTCGAAGCGCTCCACGGCATCGAGCCCGATAAACGACGTGCCGGCGTCGCCCTTGCGGCATTCCTCGCGCGCGAGCAGGGCGATACCGATAGCGCCCATCAGCCCCGGGTGGGGCGCACGCGTGACGGGTTTGCCCAGATACTGCTCGAATGCGCGCAGCACCGCGTCGTTTCGGAACGTGCCGCCCTGGACGACGACTTTGTCGCCCAGACGGTTGAGATTTGAAACGCGAATGACCTTGGTGAACACGTTCTCGATAATCGAACGGCAGAGACCGGCCATGATGTCGCCCGGACCCTTACCGCGCCGCTGCTCGGAAACGACGCTGCTGTTCATGAACACCGTGCAGCGGCTGCCGAGAACGGCGGGGGCTTTGGACGAAAATGCCTCGGTCGCGATATCCTCAACGGCTATTCCGAGGTTTTTGGCAAAACCCTCGAGGAACGAGCCGCAGCCCGCAGAGCACGCCTCGTTGACGACGATATCGGTCAGCACGCCGTGGTTGAGCCAGATGGCCTTCATATCCTGTCCGCCGATGTCGAGCACGAAGGTCGCATCGGGAACGCATGCGCACGCGGCGCGGGCGTGCGCGACCGTCTCGACCGTATGGTAGTCGGCGTGGAACGCGCGCGCGAAAAGCTCCTCGCCGTATCCCGTGGTGCCCACGGCATCGATCGCAAGCGTGACTCCCGCTGTCTCCCAGCGGTTCTTCAAGCTGACAAGACCCTGTTGGGCGACGTCGAGCGGTCTGCCGCTATTAGACGCGTAGAACGAATCGACAAGCTCACCCGCCTCATCGACCAGGGCGAACTTGGTCGTCGTGCTCCCCGAATCGATACCGAGCGCCACACGCACCGTCTCTCCGGGCGCATACGCATCCGGACCCTTTGCCGGCGTCTCTTTGCCATGGCGTGCCGTAAAATCCGCCTGCTCGGCAGGTGTGGCAAAAAAGGGCTGGGCAAGACGTCCCTCCCCGCTTGCGGGCGCGACCGTCTCGAGCTTATCCAGCCGGACAAAAGCGTCGGGAAGGTCGATCAGTTGGGACGATGCGAACATGTCGGTCAGCGACAGGGCGGCACCGCGCGCGACCATGATCTGCGGATCGCGCGGGACGATAACCTGATCGTCCGATAGATTCAGTTGCTCCCGGAACACGCGGACCAGCGTGGGGTTGTAGGCGAGCGTACCGCCCTCGAAGATTACCGGCGGCTCGATGTCGATACCCTGGGCCAGACCGCCGATCGTTTGGCGGGCGACCGCGTGAAGCGCCGAAAGCGCCAGGTCGGTGGTAGGAATGCCCTCGTTGAGCAGCGGCTGGATATCGGTCTTTGCGTACACGCCGCAGCGGCCCGAGACCTCGTGGACGGTCGTTCCCCGGCTTGCGAGCTGCTCGAACTCGCCCGATTCGGTGCCGACCCCCATGAGCTTTGCCATCTCGTCGATAAATGCACCGGTACCGCCTGCGCACGAGCCGTTCATGCGCATGTCGGCAACCTCGATGTCTCCCTTATCGTTGGTGCGGAAGAAGATCATCTTGGCGTCTTGGCCGCCCAGCTCGATGGCGCAGCGCGTCTGCGGATAGAACCTGCTGATCGCGAGCGCGTTGGCGACCACCTCCTGAACGTACGAGGCGCCCAGCGCGGTCGCGATATCGCGCGCACCCGAGCCGGTCACCGCAACGCGCAGCGACTCATGGGGAAAGCGCTCGGCGAGCTCGCCGAGCATGGCGCGCACGCTCGCTGTCTGACACGCCCCGTGGCGGCGATATCCCCACCACGCCTCGGTCATATCCTCGTGCATCGCGTAAACTTTGGTCGTCGTCGACCCTACGTCCAGTCCTACTAGCAACGCCATAATGCTCCGTCTCTCGCATTTTTTCTGCTAGAGATATACCACTCTACGTAATACAACAGACTGTTGTATTTAAACTCCGTATAAAAAGCGGCTGCCGAAACGCTTCAGCAGCCGCCGAATGCACCAACAGATTGTTCTGCGCGCTAGCACGTCGGGCAACGGAGCAGCACGGGGCCTCCGGTCATGCGCACCGCTCACGCCCGCGATGTCGCCGAGAGAGCTATCCACGCTTAGGGCTCCAACCAAGCAAGTCGCCCGCGCTCAGCAGATCCCTAAGCGAGCTACTCGCACTCAGGAGCCATAGCCTGCTCCAAGAGCTCGGCATGCTCCTCCTCGAAAACCGTCCCCACAGGGAAGGCGCGACGGAAGACGAAGTGGGAAATCGGACCGGCTACCAAAAGGTTCCACGGCAGCGCCATCACAAAATTATGCGGGATGTTGATCATCCAAATCGCGGGCACGGAATACAGGTTCGCAAGGATGCCGCCGGGCATGTGCGTCAGACCCTCGCAGGCACCGTACAGCGACATGATGATGACCATGGGAACGACCATGCAGGAGCTAACGGCGAGCGTCATGGCGAGCGGCGAGCTCTTGCCCGGCGCGACCAAGTACTTAAAGGCGAAACCCTTGGCGAGCGGGCTGGCGACGAACCAGTCGCAGCACATGGCAAAAATGTAGGCAACGGGGAAGCCGAGCCACGCAGCGGCAACGACCTCGCCGTTGATGGCCCCGTGCTGCAGGGCAACGTTGTAGATGCTCATCCAGAGCACCATGCAAAAGCACATGATAAAGGTGAACAGCAGGCTCTCTCGTTTGTTGATAGGCATAAAGGGCATGGTCCTTTCCGTGTTACGCCGCGGCATCACGCAACAAAAACGGGCGGGCAAGATGGAGCTGTTGGGACTTCATCTCGCCCGCCCGTGATACGTGCGTCTGCGACTACTTATGTGGTGGAACCAGCCTAGCACGAAAACCCCGCGCTTCGTAAGCGTTGAGTTTATGAAGATGCAGGGCACCAATAATCCCCCGACCCCCCCTAAGTTGCGGTGGAATACGGACTGTTTTGACCCTTTAAGCAGCAATTCAGTCCCTATTTCACCGCAACTCATT
>CAMQPJ010000031.1 GCA_947003675.1 uncultured Collinsella sp.
GGCGGCCTTCTCGACCGACTCCGTCATAAACGGAATGGGATCGACGCCGGTATCGGCGATACGGCCGGCAAAGAGCGAAATGATGGACGGCGTCTCGGCGTCAACAGCCTCGACCATCTCGTCGACCTGCTCGGGCGTAAAGATGGTGGTGACGTTGACTTTGATGCCGTCGGCGGAAAGCTTGCGGACCAGCTCGGCGGTGGACTCACCCTTGGTGGTCACGCACGGAATCTTGACGTAGACGTTCTCGGCCCAGGTAGCGATCTCGCGCGCCTCGACCTCCATGGTCTCGATGTCGTCGGCAAAGACCTCAAACGACACGGACACATCGGTGATGTGTGCCAGGACCTCCTTGGCAAACGCGCGGTAATCCGTCACGCCGCCCTTCTTCATAAGGGACGGGTTGGTCGTGAAACCCTGAACGTTGCCGTTCTCGTACATGTCGAGCATGCCCTCGAGGTTTGCACCGTCAGCGAACACCTTGATTGCCATCTGCCTGATTCCTTTCGTTTGCATAAGGCCATTGAGCTGGTAAACACTTTAGCCATGCTTACCTAGGTTTGAGCTGCAGCTTTTAAGCTTTATCGGTAAACGGTTTAGCATCTTTACCACTTTTATCAAAGACTTTCCAGCGGCAAAACGGTTTTTCGGCGCGCTGCGCCATTTCCGTTCACGGCGCTTATTTACAGCAAAACCAATCGAATCCACACTCGCTTCAAGAAAAAAGGCGGCGGCACCTCACAAGAGATGACGCCGCCTTTTCGTGTAGGAGCCGGTTATCGGAGCTCCGCCCGATTAGGGCTTAACGTATGCCTGGATTACTCTTCCTCAACGTGGTTAATCACAGCACCCTTGGTGTGGATGAAGTTGGGGACGAAGGCGACGACCAGAAGGACAGCGAGAATCGCGTAGACACCGGTGGTACCGAAGGCCTCGGCAGCGCGGCCAAGCGTAATACCAATGACGGAGAAATCGAAGTCGCCGAACGTAGTGTTCTTGAAGCCAAAGACGTCAAGAACAGGCAGGAGCAGAGCCGGGGCAAAGGTGATGAGCAGGCCGTTGACGAAAGCACCAAGAGCTGCGCCCTTGCGACCGCCGGTAGCATTGCCGTAGATGCCTGCGGTAGCACCGCAGAAGAAGTGGGGAACCATGCCCGGGATGATGAAGATGCCCAAGGTAGCGCCCACGATGAACATACCGACCACGCCACCGATGAAGGAGGCAACAAAGCCGAGGATGACGGCGGTGGGAGCATAGGGGAAGAAGACGGCGCAGTCGACGGCGGGGATGGCGCCGGGGATCAGCTTGTTGGAGATGCCCTGGAAAGCCGGGACCAGGTCGGCAAGGATCATACGAACGCCGTTGTAGACGATAGTGACACCGACGGCGAAGGACAGGGCACAGGTCAGGGCGTAGACGATTACATTGTCGCCGCCAGCGGTCTTGGTAACGACCGCAGGATCTGCGATGTAAGCGGCGAAAGCGGTAACCAGGTAGAAGAAGGCCATGGTAAGAGCCGTGGAGATGGTGGTGTCGCGCAGGAAGGAGAACTTCTCGGGAACCTCGATCTTCTCGGTGCTGTTCTCCTCGGCGTCCTTAGCAAAAAGCGTACCGACTGCAGCGGAGATGTAATAGGCGAGTGAACCGAAGTGGCCCATGGCGATTTCATCGCCATCGGTAACCTTCTCGGTGAAACGCTGACCAACGGCGGGAAGCATAGCGCTCACGAGGCCCAGGAACATGCCGCCCACGATGACAAGCTGGACATCCTGGAAGCCAGATGCCTGCAGAACGGCAGACAGCAGGCAAGCCATGAACATGCTGTGATGGCCCGTCAGGAAGATGTACTTAAACTTGGTAAAGCGGGCAATGATAATGTTCACGACGTAGCCGAGAATCAGGATCATCATGGTCTGAACGCCGAGGACGCTCTGAGCCATCGAAACGACAACCTCGTTGTTGGGCACGACGCCGGTGATGTGGAAACCGGTCTCGATGAAGGTACCCAGCGGAGCAAGGTTCTCCTGAACAACAGCGGCGCCGGCAGACAGCATGATGTAGCCAAGGATCGGCTTCAGGGTGCCTGTCATCACCTTGTGGGCGGGACGCTTAAGCGCGACAAGGCCCACAAAAGCGAACAGACCCATAATCCATGCTGGCTTGGTCAGAATCGATTGGATAAACTCAAGTATGGGAAGGATGACTTGCATCTGGGCTTCCTTTCTTTTTAACGTGGGCGCGTTTCCCTCTTCCACAGGGAACCGCCCCTTTTTGTGCCGCTTTAGGCGTTAGCGGCGGCCGCCTTGATTGCCTCGAGGGCGTCTTCGCGGATCTTCTTCTTGTTCACGTAGCTGCGAACGATCACGACGTTACCGTGAAGCTCGGGAGCGAGCTCCTTAACGGTAATGAACAGATCCGGATTTGCGGAAGAAGCACCGTTCAGGTCCATAGACTCAACGTCGGCCTTGATGCCCTCCTCCTCACAAAGCTCCTCGACTTTGCCAGCGAGCATCAGGCTGGACCCGATGCCGTTTCCGCATACAGTGATGATATGCATGGCAACCTTCCTCTCCTACACGTGACGGATTTTCCGTCTATCCAAAAGCGGCGACGCATCGCCGTGCCATTAAGGCCTAAAAGAATGAACGCATGGTCTCCAAAACCTGCTCGGGCGTACCGCACGCGCTGAGCTTGGCAACGCAGTCCTCGTCCTCGAACATCTGCGAAAGCTCCGCCAAGCAACCAAGATGAGCCTTGGGGTCGGGCGCGCAAATGCCCACGAGTACGTGAACCGGATCGAAATCCTCGTGTCCAAATGCAACCGCAGGATCAAGCGTGACGATGCAGATTCCCGCTTCGCTCACATTGCCATCGGCCTGGGCGTGGGGCATGGCGATACCCTCTTCCAGAACCATATAGGGGCCAAATTTGTGAACCGATGAAATCATGGCGTCGACATAGCTCTGGTCGCATTTGCCCGCGTCAACGAGCAGCTTGCCACATGCCCTAATCGCTTCCTCCCAATCGGAGGCCTGGACATGGCAGGCAACAAGCTCGGGTTTAAGAAGATCGGTCAGCATGACAGCTCCCTACTCCTCGGGCAGGATATGAAAACCAAGCGCCTGAATGTCGCGGGCAAAGCCCTTGACCGTATCAAGCGAGTACTCGAGCAAATCTTTCCCGAAATTCTTGCGCTTGGCGAGAAGGGCATTGGGGACCGTGATGATCTGGCAGCCAACAGACTCTGCCTGGAAGATGTTGAGTACCTCACGCGTGGATGCCCAGAGAACCTCGGCGGCGGGCTTGACGGCAGCCTTCTTTACGGACTCTGCCATGAGGGGCAGCGGATCGACGCCGGTATCGGCGATACGGCCGGCGAAGATGGACAGAATAGAGGGGGTCTCGGCAGAGACGGCATCGACGAACTCGTCGACCTGCTCGGGCGTGAAGATGGTGGTGACATTCACCTTGATACTATCGGCAGAAAGGCGCTTGACCAACGCTGCGGTGGACTCGCCCTTGGTGTTGAGCGCCGGGATCTTAACGTAGACGTTGTCCGCCCAGGTTGCGATCTCGCGAGCCTCGGCCTCCATACCCGCCTCGTCGTCGGCAAACACCTCGAACGAGACTGACACATCGGTGATGTGCTCAAGAACCGTCTTGGCAAAAGCGCGGTAGTCGGTCACGCCGCCGGCCTTCATAAGGGAAGGATTGGTCGTGAAGCCCTGAACGTTGCCGTTGTCGTGCATGTCAAGCATACCCTCGAGGTTAGCGCCGTCGGCAAACACCTTGATTGCCATGTTCGGTCCTTTCTCATCTAGCACTATTGCTATCGAAAGCCTTTTTCTTTGTTTCAAAAGCTTTTCGGTTTTCTTTTATAAACTATTTCAAAAGATATCGAAAGCTCAATTGCCAACTTTCCGCGAACGGTCGATTATCGGGCGCGAGCGTACCTCACTTTTTGTGAACACCTTCCAGGCAAGACTCTTTACTGGCTATTACAGGCATTCTGCATGTCAGGCCAACTACTAACACAAATAAAAGCAAAGCGTGTCATTCATCTCGTTCACTCGATTTTGCCTTGTTCTTTTCATATCGATACGTTATATTTCGATTACGAAAGGCATTTCTTTCGCCTTTCGTTCATGAGGAGCGACACATGGCATCTACTTCAGACCTTTCACCCGCCGAGCGTCAGCGATTTATCATGAACTGGCTGGCGGAAAAGCCGAATATCTCGGTATCCGACATCGTCCGTCGCTTTTCGGTTTCGGAAGTCACCGCACGACACGACCTCGTCTCACTGGAATCGGAAGGCAAATTGCGTCGTGTACGCGGCGGAGCAGTATCGCTTTCACGTTCCACTGCAATCTCGTATCCCGAAGAGCGCATCAATGTCCAAGTCGAAGCCAAGGAGGCTATCGCCGCGACCGCAGCAACTCTTGTTGACGATGGTGACGTTTTGGTGATCGACATCGGCACCACGGGCTTTTACTTCACTAAAGCCCTCATAGACAAGCGCGACATCACCATCATCACCGGCGATCTTGCCATCGCAAACTATGCCAGCTTCAATCTGCCCAACGCTTCGGTAGTGCTGTTAGGTGGTTCCGTGCGAAAGGGCCACCTTTATCTCGCGGGCGCGCTGACGTTCGACTGCATGAGCAAGCTTCATGCCGACAAGGCATTTGTCAGCGCCGACGGATTCCATCCCGACCACGGCTTTACCGTTGAGCACGACTTCTCTGCCATGATCAAGCGCATGTATCTAACCAACTCGAACCTGAGCTACATGATGGTCGACCAGGGTAAGTTCAATAAGACGAGCTTTTATCAGTCCGCACAGATCGATGACCTCGACGGCATCATCATCGATGGGGACAGCGAAGGTATCATGACAGCGGCAATCGAGAGCAGCCACAGTCATCCCAAACTCTATATTGCAAAATAGCTCACATGGCCGGGTCGCCCCCAATGCAGGCGACCCGGCCATGTATTAAATCAAGCCAAAGTGGCGCATAGCCGTGACGGTACCGTCGTGTGCGACGTCATCGGTCACGTAGTCGGCGACCGCCTTGACCTCGGGCATAGCGTTGCCCATGGCCACGGCTGTCTCGACGGCGGCGAGCATGCCCAGGTCGTTGCCCGAATCGCCAAAGCCAAAGGTGCGCGCATTTCCCTCGCGGCCCAGATACGCCAGCGCTCGCGCCACGCCCACGCCCTTGTCAATGCCCTTGGGGCTCAGCTCGCGATTCTGACCACCGGTGTTGCACAGCTCAAACTCGCGATCGATAAAGCCGTCATCGTTGGCTACGCGAGCCAAACTGGGCGCAGTGAGGCCTACCTTGCCCACGCGCAGACTGCCGTCGACGCGCATCTCCTCGGTGCTGTGCGCCACAGAAGTGCCGATCAGAGACGACTGCTCAACACCCGCGGGTTCCAGGGCAAAAGTAGCCACGTTGGTCTCGAAAAAGGCCTCAATCCCTGCCGCGGCCATACGGCGTGCAAGCTCCTCGATAACGTCCTCGCCAAAGCAGTCCTCGTGTACCACGCGTCCCTCGACCTCGAGCGTGGCTCCCGCCATGGCAACGATGCCCGCGGGGTCGAGCGCACGCAGGCTATCGGCGATAAGCCACAGGGGGCGGCCCGTGCAGATAAATGCCTCGTGCCCTGCATCGCGCAGTGCACGGAACGCCTCAACCACCGTCTGCGAGGGACGAACCGCCGAAAAGTCCTTATCGGTCATATCGTCGGGATCGAACGACGTCAGCGTGCCGTCCACGTCAAAAAAGAGCACGGCGGAATCGGGGCACGCATCAATCATATGGGTTCCTTTCGAGGATAAGGGCAAACGAAGCATCCATCATATAATGGAGCGACGCAACCAGAGAGGTCACCCATGGAATTTTACGCAAGCTGCCCCGAGGGCTTTGAGTCCGCACTCGCCGATGAGCTTAAACGCCTCGGACTTTCGCATGTCCGCCGCCTGAAAGGCCGCGCTACATTTGAGGGCGAGCTCGAAGAAGGCTACCGCGCCTGTCTATGGTCGCGCCTGGCGAGCCGCGTGTTTGTGGTGCTTGGGCGCTTTGAGGCGCAGGATGCCGATGAGCTGTACGACGGCGTTTACGACATCGCCTGGGAGACCATCATCCGCCCCGGTGCCACCATCGCCATTACCGCCCGCGGCGTGACAGAGCAGCTGCGCAACACGCGCTTCTCGGCCCTGCGCGCCAAGGACGCGCTGTGCGACCGTCTGGCCGAGACCACGGGCCGTCGCGCCGATGTCGACGCCGCCGATCCCGACGTTCACCTGTTGCTTTCGCTGCGCCAGCGCCGCGCGAGCATCAGCCTGGACCTTTCGGGCGACCCGCTGTTCAAGCGCCTGCCGCCCGCGGCGACCCGTGCCGGCGAGGGCGCGCACGTGTTGCGCCCCGACTACGCCGCCCTGGTGCTGGCGCAGGTCGGCTGGACCGCACTGTGCGAGCGCGAGTTGACGGCCGACGATTACGAGAATGAAGCCCTTCCCACGCTAATCGATGCCTCGTGCGCCGGCGGCGGCCTGTTGCTGGAAGCCGTGAACATTCTGACCGACCGCGCCCCGGGCGCCGCACGCGAGCGCTGGGGCTTTGAGGGCTGGCAGCTGCACGATGCCGCCCTGTGGGAGCAGCTGCTTGCCGAGGCGCGCGAGCGCGAGGCGGCAGCGCGCGAGCGGCAGGCGCGCATCGTGGCCGTAGACATCGACCCCGCCGCCCGCAAGACTGCCGAGCGCATGGTCAAGTGCGCCGGCTACAAGCGTTTTGTCGACTTTTGCGCCGCCAAGTCCGCCACCGTGCTGGACCATGCTGGCGCCGTCGCCGGAGCCGCCGTAGTCGCAGACACCACCGAGACACCGCTTTCACTCATGCACGACGCCATGACGCTGGTCGGCGAGCTGCGCCGCGCGCCCGAGCTCGCTTCGGCACCGGTCGCCGCACTCACCCGCGATGGCCTTATGGCCCGCGCGCTCCATGCCGAGCCCGCGCGCTCCATCGCCGTCATGCCCAATAACGAGGAGGCGGCTCTTGAGGTTTGGCCCTCGCTCGACCACGCCGCCGCGGCATTCGAAGCTGCGACCAGCGCAGATGCCGAGAAGCAGACCGCAGATGCCCAAGGCGAAGCCGCCGACACCCTCATGCCCGAACCTACCGCCACGCTCGACCTGGGCGACGGCAAGCCGCTGCCCGTGCTCATCCCGGAGTCCGAGCAGTTCGCCAACCGCCTGCGCAAGAACGCCCGTCTGCGTCGAAAGTGGGCAAAGCGCGAGGGCGTGAGCTGCTACCGCGTCTACGATGCCGACCTGCCCGACTACTCCGCTGCCATCGACCTGTACGAGGGTTGCCCGCAGACGCCGGGCCGCTGGCTCGTCATCGCCGAATACGCCGCGCCCAAGACCATCGACCCCGCACTGGCCCAGGCCCGTATGCTCGACATCTTGGCCATCGCGCCGCGCATCCTGGATGTTCCGGCCGAGCACGTGCACGCCAAGGCCCGCATGCGTTCGCGCGGCGGCTCGCAGTACGGCAAACAGGGCGCCGGCAAGGGCGCATTGGGCGAGCGCGCCAACATCGCGCGCCGTCGCCTGCCGCTCATCGAAGAGGGCGGGCTCACCTTTGCCGTCAACTTTGACGACTACCTGGATGTGGGTATCTTCCTGGACCACCGCGTCACCCGCAACCTGGTGCGCGAGCACGCCAAGCAGGCGCGGCGCTTCCTCAACCTGTTCGCCTACACCGGCACCGCCACCTGCTATGCGGCAGACGGCGGCGTCGAGGAAACTGTGACGGTCGACCTTTCCAACACCTACCTGGACTGGGCCGAGCGCAATATGCGCCAGAACGGCTTTGTGGGTCCGCAGCATCATTTTGTGCGCGACGACGTGCTCGCCTGGATTCGCGATCAGCGCCAGACGCGCAACCGCTGGGACCTGATCTTTGTCGATCCGCCCACGTTTTCGAACTCGTCCAAGATGGGCCGCCGCACCTGGGATGTTCAGCGCGACCACGTTGAGCTTTTGGCCGGTGTATCGCGCCTGCTCGCACAGGGCGGACATGCCATCTTTAGCTGCAACCTGCGCGGCTTCCGCCCCGAGACGCGCAAGCTCGCACGCGCGGGCGTCGTGCTGGAGGACATTACGGCGCAGACCATCCCCGAGGATTTCGCGCGCAACCAGAAGGTGCACCATTGCTACATCGTGCGCCGCCTGCCCATCGAGGACGCCATGGCCGAGGTCGGCTTTAGCGCCGAGGAGATTGCCGAGCGAACCGAGGAACTGCGCAATCCCGAGGCCCGCAAGCCCCGTGCGGCAGTACCCGCGCACGCGCAGGCCGGCAACGGCAAGTCGAACTTTGCCGGCAAACCCTCTCCTGCCGGCAAGCTCAAAAAGAAGAAGTTCTACGCCAGCAAGCCCAAGGGCAAATAAAAAAGTTGCGGTGGAATACGGACTGTTTTGCCTGGAATTAGGCAAAGTTAGACCGTATTTCACCGCAACTCATATTGGGACGGTGGTTGGCGATCTAGCCTTGGGTAACTAGGCGGTAGCCAATGCCTACGTGGGTTTGGATGTAGCGCGGATGCGCGGGGTCGGACTCGATCTTCTTGCGCAGCGTGCCCATAAAGACGCGCAGGCTCGCCAGGTCGCTCTTGGTTGCCGTGCCCCAAATCTCGTGCAGGATAGACTGGTGCGTGAGCACCTTGTCGGCGTTATGCGCCAGCAGGCATAGCAGTTTGTACTCGATCGGCGTCAGATGCAGCTCCTCGCCATCCATCGTGGCGATGCCGGCATCAAAATCGATATGCAGCTCACCGGTATCGAACGAGCCCTCGGAGGCAACGCCGCCCGTTTGCGCATACGAAAGGCGCCTGAGTGTCGTACGAATGCGCGCGAGCAGCTCCTCGACCGAAAACGGCTTGGTCAGGTAGTCGTCGGCTCCGGCATCGAGCGCGCGGATCTTGTCCGCGTCCTCGCTGCGCGCCGAAACCACGATGATCGGCATGCCCGACCATGCGCGCACCGACTCCACCACCTTGACGCCGTCCATATCGGGCAGGCCCAGATCGAGTAGCACGATGCTCGGCGCCTGCGACGAGGCAGCGGCAATAGCGGCATGGGCGGTCTCCACGGCCATATGGCGCAAGCCGTGCGCCTCGAGCGCGGCAACGATAAGGTTGCGAACGGCGGGGTCGTCCTCAACGACCAAGATGAGCGGTTTTACGGCAGAGTTCGGCACAGCGTTACTCCTTATCAAACGAAACGTCGGCGACGGGAAGCTCAATCGTAAAGACCGAGCCGTGCGGGTCCGCCGCGGCAACCTCTATGCTACCGCCATGCGC